>NZ_JCACCM010000153.1:0-34468 GCF_059501405.1 Myxacorys sp. | reverse complement strand
TGAAGCTGCAAACTCATTTGCTGTGTAGTAGCTTCAAATACCTCAATCTGCTCTATCGCCTGTTTTAATGCGCTCTCTAGAGAGGTAACATTTCTCAGCGTAAAGTCACTGGTTTGAAAATAATCAGGACGTTCAAAAGGAGATTCTCCTACCAAACGTCCTTGAGCCAGTTGCTCATAGAAATCTCGGCGCATCGAAGCAGTAATTTTTTCACCATTGCAGAACGTCTTGAACGCATAGGGATATTCCTTTGTAAGCTCATAGCCATTCTTCAAGAGTTTCTCTCGATAGCCTTCCGCAAGTTTGATCCATAGTTCATCTGCTCTGCCCTGATACATAGGGCTATATACGGAGATTCGTTCAGGCTCAGCAATATTCCAGCCACTAAAGTGCACGAAAAGAAGCGGCTCTTGATCAACCACAACCTTTCCACTTTCATTCAGATCTAACGTCTTTTCCCACAGGTTCCAATGACCAATATTGGCTCCTGCATGTTGCACAAAAGTCCTGTCTTGAAAGTACAGAAGTGCTAGGTTCAGCCACAGTTGATCGACAAATAACCCTCTAGGATCTCCCAGACCTTGATCGTTAAAGCAATAGTAAGTCAACCGTTCTTTAAACCACTGAATAAATCGGTGAGTTTCCTTGGTTCTACGCAAGCCCAAAAAGCCTGCATTACTCAGCCCTGAGCGTAGGAAGTTAGTTTCATGAGGGACTACATTTTGTAGGTCTACTGGACAACGACAGTGAGGACTTAACAGCAATGAAACGCTAGAGAGTTCTTGAAAAAGAGTTTCTAACGAATGACAAATCATGATGTCTGAGTCAAAAAACAGCCAGCTTAATGCGGATGTTTTCTCGAAGATATACTCGTGTAAAGCGCCTCGTAAAGCACAACACAATTCAAACGGAGTGTAATAAAAACACATTTTCTGAATTGTGGGTTGATCTGCTAAATCCTCCAACTGGATCAGTTCAAACGGCTCCAATACTGGATCAAAATACTGGTCAACTCTATCTGCTAAAAGTACATATAACTTAATTTCAGGCTGATGTTCTGCTAATGTCTCTGCTAGCGTTCGAGCGTAGGCTAGGTGACTTTTGGTGATAATCGTACATGCGATCGCTTCTGTCATAGAGTGAAATGTAGAACTTTGAACGGAAAATGGATTCAAGTGATGAATTGATATTTGCTATCAAGACTTAATCTTTTCCGGCTTCTTCACTCTATCATTCTCGATTGAAGATTCAGTTTGGTTCGTTGGTGGGTAAACCCATTGTGCGTTTGAGTTGAAACCACCCTCTACGCACTTTCCAGAACTTGCTGCTTTCCATCGCTCGAACTCGTTCTTGGGCTTGTGCAGCTACTTGAGTCATATATGCAAGTTCGGCTTGAGTCTGCTGTAACTGTTGATGCAGATGCCCGCTTTGACTAGCTGCTTGCATTGTGTCACACAGAATCCGCATCAGCATCTGAAATGCATTCTGAGAAATACTCATCTGATTCTGAATCAAGCTCTCATCTACGCCGTGAATTGCTAGATAGCCTTCTCCATTTTCGATGGAGGAAAGATGCTCAAGATACTGCCGATTAAAGAAATCATGCGGAAGAGATTGTTTATATTCTTGTAACCAAGCCGTCTTAGAATCGGGTGCGATCGGCTTGACTAGACAACTCGCGACCACAAAGTGTTGCCCAATCAGAACTCCTTCTCCAAAAACGCTGAGAAATAAATCTCGAAATTCATTAAACCGGAACTTGTGCAGATGAAATGGGCTGAGCCAAGGTGTGGCTCGGTAGTCGTTGGGGCACGAAATAAATAGTTGTCCACTCGGCTTTAGAAGGCGACGCAATTCAGACAGAAACTGTCTTGGGTATTGCAAATGTTCGATCGTCTCAAAGGAGACAATTACATCAAACGAAGCGTCTTCAAGGGAGGGAATGGAATGGGCATCCGACTGAATATACTTGACGTGAGGATGACTGTAGAACGTGGAGGCAAACCGGATCGAGTCCTCATCAACATCGACGCCAACGACGGCACGGGCACCTTGCAAGGCAATGAATTGCGACCCGTACCCGCTTCCACAGGAAATATCGAGAACCCGTTTATCTTTCACAAAAGGGGCAGTGAAGGCATAGCGAATCATATGATCCACATTTGCTAACGACATATCATCTCCGGCCTGAACGGGAATATGTCGCTCTCCAGTGTTCTTGAAATCTGTCACTGAAGGCTGCTTTGCACTCGCCACCATAATTGCCACACTTAATTTCACTAAACCGAACTCAGTATAGCAAGCCCAAGAAGCGCTTCAATCGAGTCCATTTCTGTTGTAGCTGCCAGAATTTGCTACGGTGCATTGCGTTGATGGTGGTATGAAGCTGGTCTACCTTGATTTGAGCGTCTTTTAGTTGAGTATCGGTCTGCTGCAGAGCAGCTTGTAAGCTCTGAATCTGCGTTTTTAGCTGCTCATTACTGGACTGGCTAGAATAGCTCATCATCTGAGCGGCAAAGCTTAATCCTAGCGGTAGGTATAGCTCGGCGTCTGAGATGTGAGACGCGATCGCTTGATGCAGGCTAAGATGCGCCCGTTGAGGTTCGCCTGCTTCAAACAGCGCTTTCACTTTGGCTCCAATGATCTGCGATCGCTTTTCCTCGCCTACGATCTGAGCAGAATACTCAAAGGCTTGTTCAATCTCATCAATTGAAAAGTCCCTTAGGTCATAAGTGGCTTGAAGTTGCTCCGTTGGTATTGGTTTTTCGTACCGAAAGGCTATACCCCAGGAATTCGGAATGTCTTTAATCGGCTGGAAGTACGATCGCAACCGATACATGACAAGGTGAATCCAATACGTTCCGTAGTAGGAAAAATCTTGATGAAAAACGATTGATTTTCCAGGAATCAAAGCGGGGAAAAAGATGCGAACAATGCTGTTTGCTAGATCCCATCCTTTCATCGCATCTACAAACAGGAATTCGATCGCGCCATTGTTCCACTGGAATTGAGTCAAATCTCCAGCATAAACTTGGACTTGATCTTTCCAAGGCGCAATCTGATTCAAGTATTCTTCTAAAAAATTATCTCCCGAAGAAAAGTGGTGCTGTAACGGAGTTCCTTTCACCATAAACTCCATGCTGGGTTCCCATTCAAAAATGTCAAACGCATGAATAGTTGTGCTGCGTAACTTCGGATCGTTGTTTTCCTGAAGCCCCCTTGCGATCGCCGTTGTAGATGCACCTAGCCAACACCCTAGATCGACGATCGCCCCCTGTCCCGTGAACTCCTCTTTGGCAAAATCATAAAGATACTGGCGCTCTTCCGCCGACATCATGCTAAACATTGTTTGACCTCCGTTTGACCTGTTTAATGCCGACTGGCTGAAAGGAACTGTTTTAGGCGCGTCCACTGCGTTCTCAAGCGCCAAAATTTGCTCGATCGCATGGCTTCTATCTCAGCCTGAAGCTGGCTAATCTGGTACTGCAATTGCGCGATCTGACATTGAGAAGCTTGTAGTTCTGCTTGAGCGACTGGCGGAACTGGGGGTTGGTTGAGGGCGAGAATTGGCACTCGGTTATGAGTGCGTCCTTTAATCCAAAAGGCTTGGTCGGTTCCGACCCGTTCTAAAACAGGGCGTTCTTGGTGACGATCGCAGAACTCATAAAAGGCTTCTCGGCAACCTTCCCAATGTCCAAAATCATCCAAAATCACACACCCTCCAACGGGCATCAGAGGATAAAACGTTTCTAGCACCAGCAGAACTGAGTTGTACCAATCCGCATCACAATGGAGCAGGGCAACTTGCTGAGGTAATGTCTGCTTAAACGTTGTCTCAAACCATCCTGGCTGAATCGTGTAGTGTTCTGGGGACGTCCCTACTAATTGCAGCACTTCTCGAACATCTTGCTCTGACGCCACACATTTGCCAATCCACTGCTTTGCGGCGTCGCCGTCTTTCTCGGTCGTCTCTGGCATGCCTGCAAAGCTGTCGTACAGCCAAAGATGCCTCGAAGGCTCCAAAAATTGCGAGAGAATGGCAGCCGTTCCGCCACGATAAGCCCCACACTCAACAAAATCTCCGGGAATTTGGTCAGTGTTGAGGTATTTCCCCAAGAGCGCCAGGTTCTCTAACCTGTCTTGAGTCACCATCGTATAGGGCTGGATTATCTTGAGTAGCGATTGGTCTAAAGCCATTCGGGTCAGCTGATCAAAGCTTAGAGGAGAACGGTTGATTTTCGAGACTACTTTGCTTAGAGAACGTCACGGTTGGATTCAAATTTACAACCCCGTTCCAAAGGATTGTGTCTTGGTTTCTAAGCACCTTTAAGACAGCAGTATCGTGATTCACGGCGAGCGATCGCTCGAACTGATGCTCTCCCACGCCGCCACTTGAAACCCCTGTCGTAATGGTGTAATCCTGCGGAATTAAAGGCACCTTAAAGCGAAATCGAACATTTAACAGCGTTCCAGCAGATACTGTACCCATAGATCTGCCCATACAGAATGTGTTGGATTCAAAAATGACCTCTCCCATGCGGGTGCGAATTATGAATCCAACATGCGGATCATCTATCTCTTCCCTAAAGAGAATGCCGATCGAGAGTTGTAACGGAGAGTCACTGGTGATGGAATAGATTTCTTGATCGTCTTCATCGAAAAACCGAACAAACTGAATTATGACGGCTTCTGAGGTGAGTGAAATGGTGGAGGAGGCACCGTCTTCGGTTGAGAAACTGGGAGAAACGTTAATCTCAGTCAGTTCTGGCTCAACGTCCTGCTGTTGAAGAAACTTAGCCTGATATAAATCCACGACTTGTCTAGGCAAGGCATCAAGAACGATTCTGCCATGCTCGATCAAAATCGCCCGGTGACACAACTTGCAAACAGCACTAGAATCATGCGACACAAAGAGTAACGTTACGCCTGCTTCTTTCATCTGTCGCAGCCGGTCAAAGCACTTTTGCTGAAAGAAAATATCTCCCACCGCTAACGCTTCATCCACAATCAAAATATCTGGATTGGTATTAACCGCAACGGCAAAAGCAAGGCGCACAAACATACCGCTAGAGTAGGTTTTGACGGGCTGATCAATAAAGTCCCCAATGTTTGCAAATGCAGTAATTTCGTCAAATTTCGCCTCGATTTCTGCCCGTGTTAGCCCTAAAATTCGACCATTGAAAAACACATTTTGCCGTCCAGTAAATTCTGGATTAAATCCACTTCCGAGTTCTAGTAGGGCAGAGATACGACCGTGGACACCAATCTCTCCAGTAGTGGGTGTGAGCGTCTTTGTAATCAGTTGAAGCAGGGTACTTTTTCCAGCCCCATTCCGACCAACGACGCCAAGTGTTTCGCCTTTGAAAATTTCTAGGTTAATGTCTTGCAGCGCCCAAAACACGTCAGCGTGGCTCTTCCCAGGAAGCAGCAGTTCTTTTAAGCGATCGACAGGCTTTGCATACCGCTTAAAGCACTTGGACACATTTTTCAGAGAAATAATGCTCTCACTCATACCGTTGTGTTGCTTCCTCTAACGCTCACACCTCCAATAACTCAGATGTTACAGCACATCTGCAAAAGCAGGACGCAGCCGCCGATAGACGGTAGCTCCGATCGCGAACATACAGATCGATACGCCTGTAGCAACGCCTAGTTCCTGCCAATGCTGTATTTCTCCCACTAACACTAAATCCCGGTACAGTTCGACGATCGCGGTCATGGGATTGAGCCAAAACACCCAAAATCGCCACTCTTCGGGAATCATGGTTGCCGGATAAACGATCGGTGTAACGTAAAACCAGAGATTTAGAATCACGCCAAGGGTCTGCGGAATGTCTCTTAAGAAAACCGTTAAGCCTGCGACTAAATAGCTCAATCCTGCTGTAAGCAGCAATTGCGGAATCCAAACTAAGGGAAATAACCAGAGGGTACTGTGAATTGTTTGCATGGAGAAGGCGACAAACGTGATCAGCATCATCAAGCCCATTGAACTTTCAATAAATGCAGAAAGGATGGGCACAAGGGGCAACAGACTAAGCGGAAACACAACTTTCTTGACCAAACTTGGTTGTGCGACAACCGAATTTGCAGCTTGACTCAATCCCATCGTGAACGCCACCCACGGAATGAGACCGGCAAATAGCCATAGCCCAAACGTAAAGTCGTTTGCTGGCAATCCTTTAAGCGTTAATTTGAGCTTCAGAACAACAGAAAATAAATAGGTGTAGACCAGTAGCTGAGCAAGCTGGTTTAGCAGTGCCCAAGCGTTACCCAGCACCGAGCCTTTATATCGTGCATCTAAATCCCGTTGGACAAGAGTTTTGAGCAGGTCAAATTTCACCAACCAGGGTCGTAGAATTGGTATTTTTTGGGCATTTCTAGCCGCGCTGCGAGTGACAGCTTTGACAGAGTTCAACAAATTGTGTTTCCCCTTCCCTAGCTCAAAACGTGGGTTTGCTTAAACATTTGTTTAAACATTTTTTGGTTTGCGCAAACAGTACTTACGCCCAGACGTAACATGATTCCTGTCAGAATATCAGGTCATGACCCTAGAAATCACCTGTGCGATCGCTCGTCGTTGGGCTTCGTTATAGTTCCAGCGCTGCAAAAAGCTCTGGAACTCTCCTGTAGGCGTTTCTACACCATGCGTCTCTACGCTTTGGCGCAACTGTTCTAGCTTGACGAAAATCACCTCAATTTGTGTCTGCTTGATCAACTCAATTGTTCGCCGTTGAACTCGCTCTGATCCGGCTGCTAATTCGAGGTTTTGATTTCCGGTATGAGTTACTATCATGGCGGCTGACATGGCAAGATTTTTCACCAGCAGTTCACTCACGATCTCTGGAGACGATCGCAGTGCTGCCACTACCGCTGGGGACGATTGATCGGCAGTGGGCTGCTCATCAGTCAGATAAGTGACGAAAAATCCCCGTGCGCCGTTTTCAGTTTTAACCAAGGCGGTTATGATGCTTTCAAGTTCTGCTTCTGTCAAGCGATTGTGCTGTAATGCTGCCATTAGTGATTGGGTGAGATTAATGGCTTGCTCAAATGAAATGGGGTCAGAAACTAGAAACTGTGGCTGAATCTCCATCTTTTTGAATGTCTACGGGTTGAATGTCTACAGGTATGATTGTTCTCAATTATGGCGATTATCTCCTCTAAAAAGCAGTCTCCTGAGCCAGACAAGTCTGACGAGGCGCAGTCCGGGCAACTCCCGTTGAGTGTGAAGACTGCTTCTGGCGGCAGTAAACCTCCTAAATCTCCTCGAACGGCTGTCTTGCAAGATAATCTTGACCCAAATGATCACAATCAAGGTCGCGCTGCTGTGCTGCAAGCTGACCCTGAACCCGAAGAGCATGGCAAGCAAGAAGAAAAACTGCGTCCTCAGCGTTTAGCAGAGTACGTTGGGCAAAAAGATCTTAAAGAAGTTTTGGACATTGCCATTCGAGCGGCGAAAGCTAGAAAAGAGTCGCTGGATCATTTGCTGCTTTATGGTCCTCCTGGACTCGGCAAAACCACAATGTCGCTGATTCTAGCCGCCGAGTTAGGAGTACAGTGCAAGATTACCAGCGCTCCAGCGTTAGAGCGTCCTCGTGATGTCATGGGGCTTTTGGTGGGTCTACAGCCTGGGGATGTGCTGTTTATCGATGAAATTCACCGTCTATCGCGAGTTGCCGAAGAAATTCTTTATCCGGCAATGGAAGATTTTCGGGTCGATATTATTCTTGGCAAAGGAAGCTCCGCTCGGACGCAATCGCTGAAATTGTCCCCCTTCACGCTTATTGGTGCCACGACGCGGGTTGGATCGCTCACCTCTCCCCTGCGCGATCGCTTTGGCTTAGTCCAACGCCTGCGGTTTTACGAACTCGATGAACTGACTGAAATTGTCCTCAGAACCGCTGCGTTACTCAAGACCTCGGTGACCTACTGCGGAGCCGAGGAAATTGCCCGTCGATCGCGCGGCACGCCTCGCATTGCCAACCGGTTATTAAAACGAGTCCGCGATTATGTAGAGGTGAAATCACGCGGAAAAGTGAACCAAGCGATCGCCGCCGAAGCCCTCGAACTGTTTAACGTCGATCCCTGCGGCTTAGACTGGACGGATCGCCGCCTGCTCAGCTTCATGATCGAGCGACACAATGGTGGACCCGTAGGACTTGAAACCCTCGCTGCCTCCACCGGAGAAGATGCTCAAACGATCGAAGAGGTCTACGAACCCTACCTGATGCAGATCGGCTATCTCAGCCGCACCCCGCGAGGTCGCATCGCCACCACCGCCGCTTGGAAACATTTGGGCTATCAACCTCCTGAAAGCCAACTTACGTTTCTGTCCTAATTTTTCTGTTCTAGCTATTGGAGCGTGTTACATGATTCGTCGATCGCTGAAGTCAATCCTGGTGCTTCTGCTGGTGAGTTGTCTATGCTTAAGCACGTTACCCGTTCTAGCGGCTGAGTCGGTTGAACAGCCAGTCGAACAGCCAGCCGAGCAGCCAGTCGAGCAGCCGTCCGCCCAAGAGCTTTTTGGCAAACTCTCAACCCTCAGGCAGGAGGCGTTTGATGCGACGAACAAGGGTGATTTTGCAGCGGCAGAGCAGCATTGGACAGAGATTCTAACGCTGTTGCCGGATAGTGCTGCGGTGTGGAGCAATCGAGGGAATGCAAAGGTCAGTCAAAATAAGCTAGAAGATGCGATCGCAGACTTTAACAAAGCCATGGAACTCGCTCCTGATGCTCCTGACCCCTACCTCAATCGGGGCGCAGCGTTAGAGGGCTTAGGGAAATGGGAGGAGGCGATCGCAGATTACAATCACGTGTTAGACCTTGACCCTAATGATCCAGCAGCGTTCAACAATCGCGGCAACGCTGAAGCGGGACTCGGACAATGGGATATCGCTCTAGCTGACTATCAAAAAGCCTTCCAGTTAGCTCCAGACTATGCCTTTGCCCGCGCCAATCATGCCCTCGCTCAATATCAAGCGGGTCAAACCGATGAGTCCATCCGCAACATGCGAAACCTCGTTCGGAAATATCCCAGATTTGCCGATATGAGAGCCGC
The DNA here is from genome assembly GCF_059501405.1 of Myxacorys sp. Lineage (NCBI taxonomy): Bacteria > Bacillati > Cyanobacteriota > Cyanophyceae > Leptolyngbyales > Leptolyngbyaceae > Myxacorys > Myxacorys sp. The sequence continues at coordinate 25,413 of NZ_JCACCM010000153.1, read as the reverse complement.
TCTCACTGCCGCTCTATGGAGCGCTGGCAAAAAAGGAGAAGCGGAAAGCCAGTGGGTGTCTGCCGTAGGACTCGATAATCGCTACAAAGATATCAATTGGGTTAAAACGGTACGGCGTTGGCCTCCCACCATGGTGACTGCTCTAGAAAAATTCCTTAGCCTCCAGTAACAAGCTGGCTCACTCGTTCCGGGGTTAAATCTCGCACCGTGTCTAAAACAACGATCGCTCCTGCCTCGTAAAGGGTTTGAGCATAAGCGGACTTACGTTCTTCCGTTTCGTGAACATGCGGTGGTAAGACTCCAACCCCAATCCAGCGACGGTTTGATCGCAAGGAAGCCGCATTGCTGACGGTGTACATGTCCGCTACCGTATCTCCAATGTAGAGAGCAGGTAACGGTGATGCTTCTGGTTCGAGCTGATCAACCGTCTGTAGCAGACCCACTGGATCAGGTTTACCCGGAGCATCTTCCATCGCAATTAAAACCGGATTTTTCAATCCCAACCGTTTTTGCAACACATAGGTTGCCGACGCTCGCGTTGCCCCGCTAAAAAATCCCCACCGAATCCCTGCGATCGTCAGCGCATCGAAGTAATTTGACTCCAACAGCAATGGCTCCTGACAAATGTACCCTGTCCAGTTTTCCGGGTCAGTTCCGCGATAGCGAGATTGAAAGAACGCGACTAGATCTTGGTACTCTAAATTCACTTCGCTTCGGGGCTGCCCCTGTGCCTCAAAGTAGCGATAAATTAATTCTTGAGACGCTTCCCAATCGTTGTTCCAAAGCCCCTCTGATTTCAGCGCATCGATCTCTTGAGAAGACGGTCGAGAGTTTCCGCCCGTAAATCGCTCAACTGTATCCGCCAAAGCCCGGCGATATGACCCTCCCACATCTCGAATTACACCATCAATATCAAAGACCACGATCGCGCTAGAACCGTTCATAAAAATCCCTGTAGCAATTTCAGAGATTTCCATCATCTACTAAAACTGTGCGGTAGAATAGCAGACTGTAGATAAGCAAGCTTGGGACTGCGCTGGAGGTTAGATTTTGTCGAAGTTTATTCTAAAAGTTCTTTGGTTAGAAGAGAACGTTGCTTTAGCGGTTGATCAAGTCGTAGGCAAAGGGACAAGTCCCCTAACGTCCTACTTCTTTTGGCCCCGCAACGATGCCTGGGAACAGCTAAAAACCGAATTAGAAAAGAAGCATTGGATTACCGAGGTCGATCGCGTCGAGTTGCTTAACAAAGCCACTGAAGTGATCAACTATTGGCAGGAAGAGGGCAGAAAGCGCCCAATGTCAGAAGCTCAATCTAAATTTCCAGAAGTGACATTCACAGGTAGCGCCTGACCTGGTTGCTCGCTTCATCGCTGGCAAAGGCTCTATCTAGATTTCAGCTAAACGCCCATTTCAAAACTCTGTAGCCCCTTTCCAAACTGGACTGGGGTTTTTCATTGCCAAACAGGACGCGGTTGGTGACAATCTACAAACCAGATCTATGATTGGAGAAACAAGCCACCAAATTATTTGTAGCTTTTGCAATGATTTGCTACGGTTTATTACAGATCCTTAACCTAGGGTCTCTCTAAATTTTGTTTTTATGCCGTTAAGCAACTGATTTTTAAGGTAGGTAAGCTTCATGTCTATGACGATCGCCCCAGACCAGGTAGAACGGATTGTTTGGAACCAGCATCACGACCCCTTTGAGGTTCTTGGCCCTCATCAAAGTGAGCAGGATGGCAAATCCGTTTGGGTGGTGCGTGCTTATCAACCCAATGCAGAAGCAGTAACGGTCGTGTTTCCAGAGCAGCGAACCGAGTATCCGATGCGATCGCTGCATCATCCTCATTTCTTTGAATGCGTGATCGATACTCCCGATTTGGTGAACTACCAGCTGCGAATTAAAGAAGGCGAAAATGAGCGCGTGATTTATGACCCTTATGCCTTCCGCTCTCCCTTCTTAACTGAACTTGATACCTATCTATTTGCCGAAGGCAATCACCATCGAATTTACGAAAAGCTCGGAGCGCACCTCACGACTCAGAACGGGATCACAGGCGTTTACTTTGCTGTCTGGGCACCCAACGCTCGCAATGTCTCTGTAATTGGCGATTTCAACTACTGGGACGGGCGCAAGCATCAAATGCGGAAAGGATCTACCGGAATTTGGGAACTGTTCATTCCAGAATTGACCATAGGTACGCACTACAAATATGAAATTAAGAACCACGAAGGGCACATCTACGAAAAGTCTGATCCCTATGGTTTTCAGCAGGAAGTTCGTCCTAAAACGGCATCGATTGTCACTGATCTAGATTCCTACACGTGGACGGATCAAGAGTGGATGGAGAAGCGGCGCCAAAACGACCTAGCGCAGCCCATTTCGGTCTATGAAGTACATGTCGGGTCTTGGCTACATACCTCCTCCACAGAACCCGCCCTACTATCAAATGGAGAAACGGCATCTGCTGTCATTGTGTCGGAGCTAAAGCCAGGAGCGCGATTTTTAACCTATCGAGAATTGGCAGATAAACTCATTCCTTATGTAAAGGAGTTGGGGTTTACCCATATTGAACTGTTGCCAGTCGCAGAGCATCCGTTTGACGGATCATGGGGATATCAAGTCGTTGGACATTACGCTTGCACCTCCCGCTATGGTTCTCCCGAAGATTTCATGTACTTTGTGGATCAGTGCCATCAGAACGGAATTGGTGTGATCGTAGATTGGGTTCCAGGCCACTTTCCCAAAGACGGTCACGGACTCGCATTCTTTGATGGTAGCCACTTGTATGAGTACGCTGATCCTCGCAAGGGTGAACACAAAGAGTGGGGAACGCTAGTTTTTAACTATGCGCGTCATGAGGTGCGAAACTACTTGGTCGCGAATGCGCTCTTCTGGTTTGACAAATATCATATTGATGGAATTCGCGTCGATGCCGTTGCTTCCATGCTCTATCTTGACTATCAGCGCAAAGAAGGCGAGTGGGTTACGAATCAGTATGGCGGTCGAGAAAATATTGAGGCTGCCGACTTTCTGCGGCAGATGAACCATACTATTTTCAGTTATTTTCCTGGCGTCTTGTCGATCGCTGAAGAGTCCACTTCTTGGCCAATGGTGTCTTGGCCCACGTATGTAGGTGGTTTAGGATTCAATCTCAAGTGGAACATGGGCTGGATGCACGACATGTTGGATTATTTCCACATGGATCCTTGGTTCCGTCAGTTTCATCAAAATAACGTCACCTTTAGCATGTGGTACAACCATAGCGAGAATTTCATGCTGGCACTCTCACATGATGAAGTGGTGCATGGCAAAAGCAATATGATCGGTAAGATGCCTGGAGATGAGTGGCAGAAGTTTGCTAACCTCCGATGTCTCTATGCCTTCATGTTCACCCATCCGGGCAAGAAGACTCTATTTATGAGTATGGAGTTTGGTCAGTGGAGTGAGTGGAATGTGTGGAGCGATTTAGAGTGGCATCTGCTTCAGTTTGATCCTCATCAAAAGCTGAAGCACTTTGTCTCTGCCCTCAATGCTCTTTACCGTCGTGAACCTGCTCTTTATACTCAAGATTTTGCTCAAGAAGGATTTGAATGGATCGACTGTAGCGACAATCGGCACAGTGTTGTCTCATTTATCCGCCGCGATCAGCAGTCGGATGATTTTATTCTGACGGTTTGCAACTTCACGCCTCAACCACATAGCCATTATCGAGTTGGCGTTCCTGAACCAGGATTTTACACAGAACTCCTCAATAGTGACGCTCGTGACTATGGTGGCAGCAACATGGGCAACCTCGGTGGCAAGTGGACAGAAGAGTGGGCGTACCAAAATTTCTCTTACTCCCTGGATCTTTGCTTACCGCCCTTAGCAACGGTGATCTTCAAGCTCGATCGCCAGAAGACGCAAAATGCCAAAGAACTGAAGCACGCTACAGAAGATTAGTCGCACTTTGGGTCTTTTTTCTCAGGGTGGCTCTCTCCTGCGCGCATTGCTCCTAATAAACTAGAGACGATTGCGCAGCGTTTTTTAGAGCCGCCTGAAGAAAGGGATAGCGTGACTCGCCCAAACCTCCCTGACACTTCACCATAATCATTAAATCGAATCTTGTAGATGGTTCCTTTCTTTTCCAAAGTGGTTTCTGCATCTATCTGCACTCCATCGCCTAAATTACTCCAAGACAAGTTAGAGAGTTGGCTCTCGGTTAGCTCACCAGCTTCACTAACTGGATAAATGAGCCACTGAGCATTGTTCCCTGATTGCCTGAAATATGCGTCATATCTGATGCGCTGCAATTTTGACTTAATTTGTGCCTGCCGCATCACATCAAACACTTGGTTCTGCGCTACAGTCAATTTTTGATTGTTGAGAAATGCAGTCCAAGACGGAGCCGCGATCGCGGCCGTGATGCTAATCATGGCCACAACCACCAGAACTTCCAGTAGCGTCATACCCTGATCTAATCTAGTTCTACCGAAGTGCTGTTTCCATTTTTCACGTCGATACGACTTGGCAAATCGCTTAAATTGCGGTAGACAATTGTGTAGCGGCATCGGCAGATCTAAAATCAAGTGAATGAAGACGAACGATGGCAAGCTTGATCTTAGGCTACTGACAATCAGTATCTGTGCCTTCCTGCACTGCACCTAGTAGCGTTTTAATGGCGACACAACGACGAGGATTGGTACTACTAACCACTCCAACCACGATTTTGTACCCGTTGGTTGTATCTAAAGCAGTGTTGTTGGTTTTAACCACATTGCCATAGGTATCAAACAAGACAGAAGCATCAAAAGGTTGGCTTGCTGGTGCTGGTACAGAATTGATTTTGATTGTCCCAGGCTTGATATCCCCGTTGCCCAAAGTCTGCCAGTTCTGAACATTGCTTTTAGGAGTATCAATTGAATCGCCCATAACTGGAATAGTCGCCATTCTAGGCGTGTTGCTATTGTTGTCGAAGACGACAGCACGATTAATTTTTGTGCGTTTCGCTTCAGATTGGGCGGCTCGTAGGGTCTCGAAGACCTGATTTCTAGCCGTGTTGACCCGCTGATTGTTCAGAAAAGCCACCCAGCTAGGAGCCGCGATCGCAAACATCACGCCGATCATGATGATAACCACCAGCATTTCGAGCAGCGTGAATCCTTCTGTCGATCGCTTTGAAAATCTTTGCCTTTTCATCGTTCTCCCCCAGTTGAGCCAGCCTTAGATATTCTTGTTTAACACGCCCCGTGTTAGTACACGAGTTTCTAACGGAAGTGGGACATTACTATTTGAACTCACTCCTGGTCTACCTGAGGCATTCCCTTGAAGGCGAACAACTACTTCTTGGTTTAAAGTACCGTTACTCTCTCTACCCTTTACACACACGTAAAACCCTCTTCTTTCACTGAAGACAGTCAATTTGGGAGTCATAATGTAGTCATCAGGGCAGGTAGCATCACTAGTTAGCTGATTCCTATCAATATAGTCAAGCAAAACTTGATTGTTCGCATTTGTAGCGGTGTCACCATCTATCCTTTGATAACCAGAAGTGTCTTTATAGTTCTTATCTAGGGGCCAGTAGTTGAAACCTGTACTTTCTCCTGCTGGGTATAGCCAGCCTTTGGTCACGGTGGGCTGTGTTCCTGCTGCCCCTACGCTGCTGTCAGTAAACTGAGGCAGGTTGTATCGCTTGATCCTAGCTTTACCCTTCCAGTTTTCAGAAGCAGTCCAGTCAAGGGTGTAGACAACCAGAGTATACATACGACGAGAAATGCAGGGAACACCCGCTACGGCAGCAGGAAGGGCGGTGCTGCTAGAAAAAGCGGTCGCGTTGTTACTACAGGCAGTTTTTAAGTTTTGAGGAAGATCTTCCACTTTCCAAAACGCCAGAACAGGTAAAGTGCTTGTTCCGCCCGCAATAGGTGCAGGGAGATAACTGAGTAAACCAGTACAGTCTTGGCTCGTATTGACGGTAGCGCTATTAGCAACAAGACAGTTACCGTCATACACATAAACAGCTTCCCGTAGATCGCGAGAAATGTAGTCTACTGCCATTTGGACTTCTCGCTGTGTATCGCTTCGCGCCGCCTCGCGCTGGTTTGTTTCTAACAGCTTGACGACCATAAACAGCAGCGCACCCGTAATCACGCTGCCAATAAATAGCGCGACTAAAAGCTCAATGAGCGTGAAGCCCATGTTTCGCTTTTGCTTTGATGTTGCTAGACGTGGCAGTATGCTTTGCTTAAAAAATGTTCTGGACATTGTTGGTATCTCTGATAGAATTTCACCTCTAAAACATGTAGCTGTTTAGCACTTCCGTGAACCTTGAAGATCTGTATTTGTAGGTTTGCAGAGTGCTCTATAGAGATCCATATTCGTACTGGCGTTACTGGGCACGATCGTGGAGTAAAGAACTGCAAGGGGACGTTGCAACTGGTTGCCAAGTCCAGTTGTTCCTTTCAGGCTAACTTGCTCTTTCTCACCCTTATTTGCATTCAGGTTCTCTCTAGCAACAAAAGAGTAAACTCTCACTCCCATCACAAAGCCTGCGGGCTTTTGTCCTGCTGCGATCGCAGCACCATTGGCATCGAGACCTCGACTACGAAAGGTTTGAACAAGAAAATCGGCGTCACAATTGCCATTCTGATCCAGATCAACATCGACTTGAATGTACTTATTCTGAGCATCAGGAATCGATACGTTAGTTTTGGATGAGCATGACGGGTTTGCAGTCACAACTTTGTTTTCTTGAGCGCTATTTGGTGCAGCAATGCCAGCGCGGACTTCTTCTTCGGTGCCTGCATCGGGAGGCAGATTAGTAAGGTCAAATTTGTCCCGCTCGACCAAAGCGCGGACGCGATCAATTTCTCCTTGAGCAAGTTGCAAGGCTTGCTCTGCTCTCCGGGTCTGCACACGAGAGCCAGTTGCCCAAAAAATGGGAGGAGTAATGCTGACAACGGTAATTGTGACGACAATTATGGCGACTAACCCTTCAATGAGTGTGAGTCCTTCGTCAGAGCGTTTCACCGCTCGTCGCTGAACCAACTGAAGTGCTAGCCGTAAGGCTATGCCAGGAGCTATAGCCTTGCCTATGTGAGTAATGCGTAATGACATCTGAGACTCCTGCTTACTATTAGCTACCCGGACAGTTAACAGTGACCCCAGCTGGAACAATTCCAGTGCTGGCCTTCACTGCCGTACAGAGTTTGGCAATGTACGGATCGTTTGCAGGGGGTTCGCTATAAAATTCACTGCGATTTTTATCAGAAGTAACGAAACGGCTTGCAGCAGGTCCCGCAGGACTAAGGAGCAGTCCTACGTCATATCCCCAAAAACGGGTGGGAGGTTCGTAATAAGGAATGCTCTCGCTCTCGACCTCAACGCCCGCATTTTCCGGTTCCCACCTTTCCGTCTCGAAAGGTGCAGTCGCATAGTTACTAAAATTAAGCTGTAGGAAAGAGCCAGCGAAGAATACCTTTTTGCCGCCTTCCCAGTTCTCAAGGAAGCGTGGAAAGTTATGAAGTCCACCATAGCCTTGGTTTTTACGAGACGGATGAATACCACTCACAATGATGGAATTAATTCTCGTCTCACTAGGCGTCATGAGACGCGCTCCCTTGTCTTTCTCCTCGATGGTGAAGTATGTAAGACCTCTTCCTGCATAAGTCTGTGGTTTGTTGACAGGCTGTGGAGTTGTAGGGCTAGTTGGTTGGCTGCCTAAAGCTTGAGGACCTGCCACTACAGGTTGACCAGCGCGAGAAATTTTGATGGGCGATGTGTAATCTGGCCAGTAGTCCAATCTGCTCTGTGTTGTAGATGTAGATCCTGTTGGAGATATATATCGCTGTGAGTATGTAACAAGAGAAGAGTTTTCTCGCACCCAGTCATAACCAGTTTCTAAAGGTGACTTAGGACGGTTTTGATTGTGAAACGACGTGCGTCCGTTGGAGGAACAGCCAGGACCATACAAACCAAATCTGTTGTAACGGGTTCGATCGGCATTGAGCGCTCCTACAGTTGGAGGGCTGCCGCTACCTGCTGCTGGCAGTATAAAGTCGGGGACTAATGTTCCAGATCTAGTGCCAGGCTGAATGAAGCTGTCAGCAATGCTGCCATCGCAAAAACTGCTTGAGAGAATCGAGATGCTGTCAGCAAAAATTTCTGAAGGACGCCAACGGTCTAGAGTCGGTTTAGCGAAACGATCATCTTTAGTCTCTCGGTTGTAAAACTCCTCTTTTGTGTAAGCGCTGCTCGATGAGTCAAACAGTCGTTGTGTAAACTCCTCAATATTTTCCCCACGTATAGTATCTGTGCCGTCTTGATGGAGGTTAAAGTCACCTTGGATATAGACAGGCTGATCCGTAAAGAATGATAGCCCTCTGATGTTTTTCTTCACGTCAATCAGACCATCAGTGCGCTTGACTTGTGCCCCATTACGCAATCTGAATCCGTGGCTTCTGCGCTCTGGATCTGGCAAGAAGTCAATTGCTTTTGCTGAAATGCCTCGTGCGTCAACAGCAGGATCCTTGGACGCGTCAGGATTCGTTAGATCCATACCCAATGTCGAATCAGGTCGGTCAATGGCATCTTCACGAACAGCATCTTCACGGAAGGCATATACCATACCACTTTCAGGCAGCCAAACATTTGCTGTGCCAGCCGCGTTATCTCTTAGCATTCCTAAATCGATGTCTAAGGTGCGGGTCAGTAAATACTGACGACCATCGAAGAAGGCGCGATCGAGGAATGGCACTGCTGTAACAATGGCGCTATCAGTGGTCTGAGCAGAAGCAGGGGCTAGGATAAAGTTGGTTGGCAGATTTACACCGCTTGATGCAGATGGACCTGAAGTTTTAAAGTTTGCGGGGTAACTGCCTGCTGGAAGGCTTGGTTGAGATACTTTAGGCAACTTCCAATCGCTTAGACTTCTAGGCTGCAATGCAATTTCTTTAACAGAACGGTCTGGAAGTGGAAAAGGAACAGTGGAAGTCCATGTAGGGGGAGACGACTTGGGAATGCTGGAGTAAGGACGACTACTGTCAGCAGATGGTAGAAGATCGCCATTAATCCCGTTAGTTACTTGGATATTGCTGAGTTTTAGACCAGACTCAGGTTGTGCATACTGCGCTCTATTTTTACCTGCTTGTCCAGGAGTTGCTTCCGAAATTCTCTTGAAGGTGAAGCTAGTGGTTTTGACATAGCTATCTTGAACATAAGGTTCAACATCAGGATTACCCGGAAGTGAGGTGCCGTCAGGCTGCCGGTGGTCGTACTTCCGAGTTGTATCGTTACTGCCAAGAAGGGAATGGCTCTCTTCTGGAAAAATGTAATACAAGGCAGGAAACTTTGGTAGCACCGTTGCTCGTTTATCGTCAGAGAGATCTCCGGGCACATAGTTGCGGGTATCAATGGTTCCGCAAAGCCGCGAGATAGCCAATCTGTACCTACCCAATGTCCTGTGAGTCAGTTTTGGTATCCTACTATTGTCTCGCTTTCCATCCAGGGCGACTGAAGAAGTAGCCCGTCCAGCTACACCGTCCGGATCATTACCAAAGGCGTCAGAAGAAAAATTGGGAAGCTTGTCACCAAACGTAAACTCATCGGGGTCGCAGGCAGTTGGAAAGACGGGATAGAATCCGGTTTGGAAGTTGACGACATACTCTCCGAAAGCGGGAGAAGGTCGGAAGCCGAAGGTACGATCGCGTCGAATTTGGTGGTGCAGCATGATTAATTCAGCCATGCGAATTCTTGGATCGTTCTCAACATCTGAGTTAGTCGTAGCAGCGATTTGTCGCTTTAGTACCCCAATAAAGGCTTCCGGTGGAACGTTGTAGTAGTCTCTTGGATTGTAGGCTCCAAGCCCTTGATAATCGCCATTTGGGTCGTAGTTGTAGGTGCTTAACTGCGACTTCGGCAGCACCTCGCTTTCCGCACTTGTGACTACGCCATCCATCAGCCCAAAGAGCCGCGCCGCTAAATCTGACAAAACTCTACCGTTTGCATTCAGTGCCGGGATCGGATCTCTGTCTGGCTTCAAATCATTGTTTGGATTAGATGGGTCGAATTGCTGGATCCCATCAATGTTGTACGCCAAAACCCCTAGTGTACAAGCCGCCGTTTGGAGATAAGTCTTATCTGCAATACTGAGACTTGCATAACTAGTGCCAGCCTCTAGCCTGTTTATCACTCTTCTCAAGTTGGAGAAGTTGCCCCACATCGTTAAGGCAGGGTAGGGATGAGCCTTTGAGTCGCCTGTTTTAGGTGGATACGCGCCATCTGGATCGCCAGCGAAATGAGCAAGGTTAGATAATGCTTTGCGTAAAGCGCTATCAGAATTCATCGCTTGCTCAAACTGGGCAGCAGTGTTGGCAGGCGGGTTAAATTCCCAACCGTTGGAGCCTTGACCGACGAAGAGATTCGTTCCTAGAAACTCAAAGGTTGAAATATCCTTGTCGCCTCCCGTTGCAAACTTGGTCGGCAAAAAGTTGATCGATCGCCGTAAGGTTGTGGGTGTGCCCGGATGAGCCGTCGTTGCAAGACAGGCGACGGGGTAATCTTTGTTTTCGCTGACATTGAAGTGATAGATCGCCGTGGCTTGTGCGGCTGACACATTATCTCTTAGCGACCGTCGCTGCACGTCAATGTGCTTTACCGTTGCTCCTGGCAGCACAGGGTAAGGTTTAACAGTGGGTGGATACAACGGATCGCCTTCGGTTTCTCCTGCTTCAATGTAGTCATTGTTTCCAGAAGAGTTCTGCTTTGGAGCAAACCAGGTATTGAGATTTCCCAACTCTAGTCTTTCACCCACTAGAATTCGTAATCCTTTGCTTCTGGCACGACGCTCCCAGTACCCATCTAAACCGACAGCACCCTCACTGTCCACAGCCGTAGAGGGCGGATCTTGCAGAGTCAGTCGAGAGTATTCATTCCCAACGATCGGGTCGCCTACTTTCTTGCCGGGAGGAATTTGCCCGTTGTTGTTGTTGTCGTACCTATATTTCGGACCCCAGCGATCGTCAGCGCGGTAAAGGTCATCAATATAAGGCGCTTTCTCAGTCACGTTTCTGATGCGTTTTCCTAGGTCTGAATCTTTGAATTTATTGCCTGTGTCCCATGTTTGTAGATCAGTGTTGTTACCATTGTTTCGATTGGTATAGCCATCTTCTGTCAGAATCTTGTTTGGATTGATCGAAATATCAATAGGAGTAATGTCGCCTTTAACAGAATCACTAACATTAGTCAGAGCCTTCGCGGTATTGGTTCCGTGAATATAAATGTTTGACGATCCAGAAGTGTCGTTGTCCCTTGTTGTTCCAGCCATTACAACACCTTGAAACAACGTCTGTTTATTTTCGACGTAGTTTGTAACTGTAATCTCGGAGTTAGAAGCTGGGTTATAGACACAAGAGTTTTTACCACTGACCAGATGAGCATTGAGCTTGCCATTCTCGCCAAGGATTAAGCTTCCTTCGGTATGCATTGCCCCGTTCCAATTGAACAGCTGACCTGGATAAATTTCTAGATCATTACGAAACCAAGCTCCCCATTTGTTGCCTCGATTAATGCGGCGATCTTGGTGCAGTTCTAGAGTGACAGCGGTTGATTTTGCGCTGTCTGGAATGACTAGGGCATCAACTTGAAAATTTTTCAGAAGCGTTGAAGTATTGCTGCTATCTTCAAACCATCCGCCTTCTGGTGCGTTGTTTCCGCTATTACTTGTTCCACAGCCAATTGCTTTAAGATCATTACTTAACGGGCCATGGCGAACAATTAACTGAGCCGCTTTTTCAGTGTCTTTTAAGGAAAGTAATTGTTCACTTGTACTTCGTTGTGTCGGCGTTTCTTGAGGAGTAGGAGTTTTGAAGGTAACTGAGTAGACAACCGTTGCATCTGCTTTTCCATCGCTGTCGAGGTCAGTACGGTAAGTCCAGGCATTATCCTTTTTCGTATCGCCATTAAGATCTATTCGTTGCTCATCGGGCAATTTGTAAGCGTCAATTGGATTGCCGTTCTCGTCTTGCACGGGAAGCTGGACAATGCCACCAGAGCCATCGTTAAGCAGCATGTTGTAAAGTAAGCTCTCACCAGGTACACCACCGGGGTATCGGGTGTCGCGGTTGGAGTCAAACAAAAACTCCAATTTAGAGCGTGCCCGATCGATCGCTGGGGTCGCCGCATTATAAATGACTCTCTGCTGTGCTTCACCAATGACTTGAGTGTTGCGGTTGTAAGCCCGGAAGGTGAGCGCACCAACGGTCAGTGCCACGACCAGAATGAGCAACACTGTGGTTGGCAACACAAAACCAGCCGTTGCGACTCTTCCTCGACGCTGATTAGAGAGTGCAGTTCGGAGAATCCAATTGATGAGGGTTTTGGTTAGAGATCGATAGAGTCTCCAACTTTGGCGGAATAGTCCCTGAATTGCTTGAGCGAGTTTGCGGTGTGACATGGCTGCTGTTTTAGCACGAGAGAGACGATGCGGAAGCGATTTTGACTGAGTGAGAAAAACTACTGTCTTCATTCACTCAGAACTGAGGTTAACCAGAAATATACGAGTCAGAATGATTACTCTGCGGGAACGGCGGAGCGATTTGATCGGTTCAAGAAGGCTTTACAATTCAAGTGATAAAAAGGGATCTGAGCTAAAGCGCTCATAAAACTTGCCTAAAAAATTTGACGCACAGATATGAATGGACTCATGTTACCCATCTGACTCCTCTTTTCGATCAGAGACTGAAAAGTTTTAGTGCCTAAAACTTCCAATAAAAAACTGGGGCTAGTGCTATCACTGCTACCCCAGTTTTTTCAATATAGACCTGCATCAATATCTGAGTCAGGCTCGGAGAATTAGTTTTCTCAGCGTCAAGATTAACGATCGCAAAAGGTCTGTTTTGCAAAAAATCTTACAGACGGCTCAAATCGATGCCTGCTTCTTTTGCAAATACATCCAAGCTTTTGTGCTCTAGTGTTTTGATTGCCTTAGTCGAGAGCCGCAGTTTAACCCAACGATTGCCAGATTCCCACCAAATGCGTTTCCACTGCAAATTGACTTCTTGCAGCTTTTTAGTCCGGCGGTGAGAGTGAGAGATAGCAAAGGCGTTGTTTGCCTTCTTACCAGTGAGTTGACATTTCCGCGCCATAGTAATCTCCGAGTTGCGTAAACACAAATTTTGCGTACAGCTTTCTATTCTACCAAGTCTTGCCCTTGTCAAGAACAAAAAATAAGACGAATTAGGCAGATAAGGTCGAAAGGGCGCCATCAATAGACTGTAAAACCTGCTCGACTTCTTCAGCCGTTACAATCAGAGGCGGCACAAACCGAACAACTTTTGGACCTGCGGGAACGAGTAAAACACCTTCTTGCATTGCCGCTTTGACGATATCAGCCGACGTTAAGCTTGCCTCTGCATGAAGTTCCATGCCGTTGATTAAGCCCCAGCCCCGAACCTCTGCTACGAGGGTTGGAAACTTCTCGGCGATCTGCTTCAACCCCGATCTGAGATGCTCACCTTGTTCTCGAACATTTGCCAAAATGTTTTCTTTTTCTAACGTTTGACAAACTGCCAAGGCGACTCCACAAGCGAACGGATTTCCGCCAAACGTGCTGGCATGATCTCCAGGCTGGAATACGTCGCAAAAGGATTTGCACAGCATTGCCCCGATCGGAATTCCACCCCCTAATCCTTTAGCAGAAGTGAAAACGTCCGGCTCAATACCCAGATTCTCGTAACCCCACCAAGAGCCTGTGCGGCCCATACCGACTTGAACTTCATCCAGGATTAGAAGAATGCCAGTTTGATCGCAAATCTCACGGATGCGCTGAAAGTAGGTGCGATCTCCGGGACGAACACCGCCTTCTCCTTGCAACCCTTCGAGAAGAATGGCGGCGACTTGGCGCGGATCCCGATCGAGATCCGCGACCGCGTTCTCTAACGTCGCAATATCGTTGTACGGGACGTAGTGAAATCCTGGCACTAGAGGATTAAAGTCCTTCTGATATTTAGGCTGCCCGGTTGCCGTGATAGTGGCGAGGGTACGTCCGTGGAAACTCGCCTGGGCCGTGAGGATAATCGGATTCTCGATATTGAGAACGGTATGCCCATACTTTCGAGCGAGTTTAATTGCACCTTCGTTTGCTTCGGCTCCGGAGTTGCAGAAAAAGGCGCGATCGGCGCAGGAATGCTGAACGAGCCATTTGGCTAATTCGCCTTGTTGCCGGACATAGTAAAGGTTTGAGACGTGATGTAGGGTTTGAATCTGTTCGGTAACGGCAGCAACCATCGCCGGATGCGCATGCCCTAGTGTGCAGGTGGCAATGCCTGCGACAAAATCCAGATATTCTCGTCCTTGGTCATCCCATACGTGGCAACCTTGTCCTCGTTCTAGGACTAACGGAAACCGTCCGTAGGTTTTCATCACGTATTCGTCAAACTCAGTTTTAGTGAAAGAGCTGGACGTTGAAGGGGTTTTGACAAGGATTTCTGGACTCACTGATTTAATTCCTTAATAAATTGAAGGTGAAAATCGAGAACTTCAGTATGCACAGTGTAGAGGAGTTCCTCCTGTGCGGGAAAGGCGGATCAAAATCTCTATATCGATCTTATAGAGATCAGTATGAAACCAGGTAAGGTCAGTAGAGACAATCGCGGGGATAGAAGTCACAAGGTTATGACACAGTTAATTGCGATAGTTGGAAGTGACCAAGGGCGGTTTGCGGAACTGGTGACGGTTTTAATTATTCTGTTGCTCGTGGCAACCATCGTAGCTCTCTTGTCCCGTCGATTGCAGTTGCCCTATACGACGGGTTTGGTATTGGCAGGACTCGCGATCGCGGAGTTTTTGCCCAGTCGCATTGGATTGGATTCCTCACTCATCATTAATCTGTTTCTGCCGATTCTGCTGTTTGAAGCGGCCATTAATACTGACATTAGCCGACTTCGCAGCACATTAAAGCCAATTTTGTTACTTGCGGGCCCAGGAGTTGTGATAGCCGCTGGGGTAACGGCAGTTGGACTGAAGTTTGGGTTAAGTTTGGAATGGATTCCTGCTCTACTGGTCGGCGTCATTCTTGCCGTTACGGATACGGTTTCAGTGATTGCAGTGTTTAAGGAAATCTCGGTTCCATCGCGGCTAATCACGATTGTAGAAGGCGAAAGTCTCTTTAATGATGGAATTGCTCTAGTTTTATTTAGTTTAATCCTTAAATTTAATGCCACCGGGAGCGTCACCGTTTTTGAGGGCATTCAAGAACTATTGGTTGTGATGGTCGGTGGGTTAGTCGTCGGGATCGCTCTTGGATATTTAGGCATTGGGCTGTACGTCCGGTCTGATGATGATCCGCTTAGTAGTATTTTGTTGACGGTTGCGATCGCGCTCAGTGCCTTTCAATTGGGTCAGCTTTTAGGCGTTTCAGGGGTCGTTGCGGTTGTCGTGGCGGGGTTGCTCATTGGCAATTTAGAGCGATCGAGCCGGGTGTCTGCTTCAAGTCGGATCACGGTGTTGAGCTTCTGGGAGTATGCCGGGTTTGGCGTCAACACCTTTATTTTTTTACTGATTGGACTGGAACTGAGTTTGCCGACCTTATGGAGAACATTGCCTGCTGTCCTGCTTGCAGTTCTGGCGTATCAAATGGGACGATTTTTGGCAGTTTATCCGCTCTTAGCTCTTGTCAGCAAGTTTGACCGTCCTGTACCGCTCAAGTGGCGACACGTTTTATTTCTTGGAAATATTAAGGGATCGCTGTCGATGGCCTTGGTGTTGAGTTTGCCGGGATCGCTACCGGGGCGAGAGGCATTAATTGCGATCGTATTTGGGGTGGTTCTGCTCTCTTTGATGGGACAGGCGCTGAGTTTGCCCTTGTTTGTGCAGCGTTTGCAGCTATCGCATGTGTCTCCGACACAGCAGTGGATCGAAGGATTACAGTCTCAGCTAATGACCGCTAAAGCTGCCCAAGATGAATTAGACACCTTGCTTAAAGCAGGTGTTTTAGCCAAATCAATCTACGAAGAGATGCGATCGGGCTATCAGGTTAAGGTCGCTGCCGCAGAACGATCGCTGAGAGATTTCTACAATCAGCGCGAAGAAAAGGGACGCCGAGCAGAACCTCGATTTGAAGCAGTACGGCGGCGGTTGCTGCTGGCTGAGAAAAATGCGCTGAGTGACGCACTGCGGAAGCGCATTTTGTCGGAAGACGTGGTGCGATCGCGATTAGCGGCGCTCGATCAGCAATTGCTGGGATTGGAGGATGATTAAGCGCAGTTCTGCATAAAATCAATGATCTCGTGCATCAATCCGGGTTTCGTCGCCACTAGAACCGTTGACTCCGGCTCCAGAATGGTGCTGCCGTTGGGGATCATCAGATCCATGTGAGCCTGAGGCTGATAGCCAATGATGAGTGATCCCTGAGGAAATTTTGGATCTTGAGCCACTTCGGCAACGCTTCGACCGACCACGTTACAGTTTCCCGAAATCGGCAGTTTGACAACTTCAATCTGTCCTTGCTCAAAGTGCATGATCGACTCGACTTGCGGATATTCGATCACGTTAACCATCGTCGAAACCGCCAGTTCGATCGCATTGATCACATGGGTTGCCCCCGCAAATCGATAGGGTCCAGCAAAATCTCGGTGGCGCATTCGCACCAAAATGTGTGGGACACCGTAATGTTTTGCTAGTGTCACCATAGCCAGGTTAAGCGCATCATCTCGCAGCACCGCCACCAAAGCATCTGCTTTTCGGATGCCTGCTTCTAGCAAGACTTCTGTGCTAACGGCACTGCCTTCAAACGTAATCACACCCAACTGCTCGCGGGCATAGTGACAGGCCGCAGGATTAATATCGATGATGGCAACGGTGTGTCCTAAATCGACTAAGCGCTGTGCCAGACTCAGCCCAATCAGCCCTGCACCCCCAATTAAGACATACATAGCGACCTCTCTAAGTTTTTCTCTATCATTATTTAAGCGAAGAAACGTTAGAGAGCAAGGCCTTTGTTTTTGAGGGCTTTTGAGGGGATCTTGCAATGCCGCAGAGCTGACGCAAGCGTTAGTCCAGCTTTAAAGAATTGACAGGCACTTCATCCCAAGAGTCAACTTGCCGGATGCGAGCGCTCCAGCCTTCTGCTTTTTGAGTATCGGTGAGATTGTCATCAAACGACTGGTGACAGGCCTCGGCTTGAGTTTCGTCACGGCAAGCAATGCACGCATAGACTAATCCAACAGGATCAAGCTGTTCATTTACCCAAATTGCCACGATCACATCCTCCAAGACTAATAGGAGATTACTTACAGAATACGGGAAATTGGCAGAGTTTCAAGGCTTAGGCCGCGCCATGTGCTGGAGAGCATCTCCTGTCACCCGGCAGATGCGCCAATCTGGGAGAACAGTCGCTCCGATGCGTTGGTAGAATGCGATCGCGTTTTCGTTCCAATCCAACACACTCCACTCCAAGCGTCCGCAGTTGCGTTCAACCGCGATTTCAGCGACCTTTGTAATTAAGGCGCGACCGATCCCCATTTCTCGGTAGTTGGGCAGAACAAAAAGATCTTCAAGATAGAGTCCGGGCTTGGTGAGAAAGGTGGAATAGTTGTGGAAGAAGAGGGCAAATCCAACAAGCTGATCAGAAGATTGGGCTACGATCGCTTCAACACACGTGCCACCTGGTTTGGAAGGATCACCAAACAAATGCAGCGCCAATGCTTCAGCCGAGCCAGTGACTTGATGAGCTAATTTCTCATATTCCGCCAAAGCTTGAATGAGCGAGAAAATCTCAGGGACATCTGAGGAGATCGCAGAACGAATTTTGAACATTATTAAGTTGGAAGGCGTAAAAAATATAAGTTTTGAGCCACATAGTCACTCAAAACCCATATCTTAAAACTAATTTCTTAAAACTAATTGCTGTTCTAGCCCAACCAACCTTTTAATCGCTCCGCAATCTGAGGACGACGCAGCTTTCGCATTGCCTTGCTCTGAATCTGACGGACTCGTTCTCGCGAAAGATTGAACATGCCACCTACTTCTTCCAAGGTGCAAGGCTTGCTGGTAGTCAGACCATAGCGTAACGAAATGATGTCCTTCTCGCGCTGAGTCAACACGTTACCTAAAACATCCCAAATCTCCTGGCGGAGCATCGTTTCGCTCATCTGGGACTCTGGCGATTGTGTATCCCCATCTTCTAGCAGATCCATTAACTCGGTGTCTTCACCTTTCCCAACTCGGTGGTTCAATGACAGCGATTGGCGGCGAACTTGCTGGAGGTGTTGAAGCTGCTCAACAGTCAGCTCTAAGGACTGCGCAAGTTCCGCTTCAGTTGGGTTACGATGCAGTTCTCGCTTGAGTTCGCGATGGGCTTTCTTCAGTTTGTTGAGCTTCTCAACAATATGGATTGGCAGACGAATCGTGCGGGCATCATTCGCGATCGTCCGAGTGATCCCCTGGCGAATCCACCAGTAAGCGTAGGTCGAGAACTTGTAGCCCTTGTCGGGATCAAACTTTTCGGTCGCCCGATTCAAGCCCAGCGCTCCTTCTTGAATCAAATCTAAGAACGGCACGCCGCGATTGAGGTAGCGTTTTGCGATCGATACCACGAGGCGAAGATTGGAGCGAATCATTTTCCGCTTTGCTACCCGGCTCCGGTGCAATCGACTCTCAAGCTGCCGCTCGGTTAAGCCAACTCGCTCAGCTAACTCGGCTCTGGTAGGAGTGCGCCCCAGTTCTTGAAAGAGTTGTCGCTGGATCTCTTCCATCTCGACGATGTACTTGACTCGTCGAGCTAACTCAACTTCTTCATCAGCTTTTAGCAGAGGGTAGCGTGCCATTTCTTTAAAGAAAGCGCCCACGGCATCATCTGCGACCGTTTTGCTGTATCCTGCCGACCGAGCCGAAGCAATCTGATCGATCGCATCCTTGACTTCATCCGTACCACTTAGATCGTCCGCGATACCCTCTAACCCATCGAAGTCAGTGTCCCCTTCAGTCGGAAGCACTTCTGAAAAATCTATGTCTGGCTCTAAGTGCTGAGAGTCAGCAGGATTTGAGTCGGCTTCACTAATCACAAAGTCCAAAGTACGATTGGGAAGAGTTTCTGTGCGAGAACTGTTGCTTTGCTCGTTCATATCAACGCCGTATTATTGATGTAGCTTTACTCAACGAGTTTTCGTTTCAGAAGAGAATTACTTTCTGCTGCTTTCGTACCTTCAGAATTAACGATTTCAGCCATCCAGATTAATGTTAAAAAAATGAACGTTGATACCATAAATCTACAAGCTACAAAAGGCTAAAGAAGAAACTAAAACGCTTGAGAAAGGTTAAGTCATGAAAGAGACAGAAATCTACCTTCAGGTGCCTTTCTAGAATTAGCTCTTTGCTGATCCTTTAATCAAAAGCTCAAGTCGGAAGCTGAGGTTCAACACGTTAAGATTAACTTGACGAATCCTCGATTCCCTAACAGAACAGGATGGAGATCCTTGAATGCTTTAAATTCTCAGGATCACTTTAGATTCTAGCGACGACACCAATTTTTTTTGGTATGCCGTGCAACTAAAGTGCTGCGGCAGCGTTTTGTTATTTTTTGTTTGCTGCTATAACAGCCTCTCATACAGAATCAGATTTTCATCTCTACCAATGGTGGGAAAAGCAGCAAGTAGGATCTAAGCAAGATGAGTAGTTTCCAAAACTACAATGAGTAGTTTCTAACACAAAGGGAACTTGTTGCTGCGATTTTACAGCGCTAGTCGCGGAGATGCCTTATTCTGTAAACTCGGTCGCTCGCTAAAATGAAGGAGTAGTTTACTTGCACTACTTTTTCATATATTTGCACCACTTGAAGTAAATGTGAGAGATCTACGAAGTGGGCGATCGCAGTGTTGTCTGTTAGTCCTGAGTTCGCCGCTCACCGCTTTTCGTTACGGAATTTGCGATCAGGGCTGTAGAATCACGGGTGCTTAATTCCGAATCCATTCCGTCTATGACTGCCAGTATGCTTGACTTCTTCTCTACTGATGCTTCTTCTGGTATGGCGGAGCTAGGCGCGGCTAACTTCAATCGTTGGGTGGAAGTGTTAGTCGATTGTCCAGGAACGCAAGGACTCTACACCTATGCCTTGCCAATCGAGTCTGCCATTCAAGTGGGTGACATTCTGAGCGTGCCCTTTGGTACACAACAAGTAGGCGGTATCGCGGTTCGTTTACTGAGTGTCTTGCCAGACGATCTAGATGCAGATCAAATTCGATCCGTCGATGCGATCGTGAGTGCAGGCTTTTTTCCGCCGTCCTATTGGGCGCTCTTAAATCAGGTTGCAGAGTACTATCACACGTCGTTGATGCAGGTGGTCAAGGTTGCCTTACCGCCAGGATTGCTGGCGCGATCGCAGCGTCGAATCCGGCTTCTGGGAAACGAAACAGACGAAACAACCGGATCACCTGCGGCTCAGCACATTCTGTCTCTTCTAAAATCGAGCAAAACGAAAGATTATTCGTGGCAGTTCATTCAGCGTCAGGTTCAGGGTGCGTATCGAGGGTTACAAGAGCTTTTGAAGGCGAATGTGGTGGAGAGCTATTTAGAGCCTCCGGCTAATGTTCGACCCAAGTTGCGTCAAGCGGTCACGCTAATTTCTACAGAAGGAGGGATTAGCGATCGTTATCGAGAGATTTTAGAAGTTCTTAAGCGGCAAGGCGGCGAGATGTGGATGACGGATCTGCTGCAACTGTGTCGCACAACCGCGCCGACGCTAAGAAAATTGGAGCAGCAAGGCTGTCTAGTTTTGCAGCCGCGAGAAGTGTTGAGATCTGAATACGCCCCAGATATAGGCGAAGAGGGAGAAAAATCGCTCACAGACGCTCAGGCGTCAGCGCTAAAGGAGATTCGTCAAACGTCAGGATTCGCTCAAATTCTGCTGCATGGCGTGACTGGATCGGGGAAAACCGAGGTGTATTTACAAGCGATCGCGCCTATCTTACGCCGGGGACAATCAGCGTTAGTCCTAGTTCCTGAAATTGGATTGACGCCGCAACTCACGGATCGCTTCCGGGCAAGATTTGGGCATCAAGTCTGCGTCTACCATAGCGCCCTTTCCGAGGGAGAGCGATTTGATACGTGGCGGCAGATGTTGAGCGGAACGCCTCAAGTTGCGATCGGGACGCGATCGGCTATTTTTACGCCTCTTCCCAAACTTGGGTTAATTGTTCTCGACGAAGAACACGATTCTAGTTTTAAGCAAGATCAGCCTGTACCGTGCTATCACGCTCGCACCGTGGCCCGATGGCGGGCTGAACTAGAAGCATGCCCGCTGATTTTAGGATCGGCGACGCCGTCGCTTGAATCTTGGGTAACGGCACAAGAGAACAAGCCTCAGTCACATTATCTGTCGCTGCCACAGCGAATTTTAGATCGTCCGATGCCGACGATCGAGGTGGTGGACATGCGGCAAGAATTACGCGATCGCAACGGCTCGATTTTCAGCCGATCGCTGCAAAAAGGGTTGCGTCAACTAAAAAACCACGGGCAACAAGGACTCCTATTCATTCATCGGCGAGGACACAGTACGTTTGTGTCGTGCCGGAGTTGTGGCTATGTGATGGAATGCCCCAACTGTGATGTGTCGCTGTCATTTCATCACACGCACGAGACTGCAAAACCTCTGTTGCGCTGTCATTACTGCAATCATGCCCAGGGCCAACCAAAGGCGTGTCCGTCCTGCGGATCACCATACTTTAAGCAGTTTGGTAGTGGAACTCAGCGCGTAATCCAAGAGTTAGAGCGGCAGTTTCCAGAATTAAAAGCGATTCGGTTTGATAGTGATACAACACGGGCGAAAGGAGCACATCGGGCACTTCTGGGCCAATTTGCCGATCATCAAGCCGATCTGCTCGTCGGCACGCAGATGCTTACCAAAGGCATCGATTTACCTCAAGTGACGCTCGTGGGAATTATTTCCGCCGATGGTTTGCTGAATCTTGCCGATTTTCGGGCCAGCGAGCGGGCGTTCCAAACCTTAGTACAGGTTGCAGGACGAGCAGGACGGGGCGAAGAACCCGGACGAGTGATTCTGCAAACCTACTCACCCGATCATCCAGTCATTCAGGCCGTGCAGCGGCAGCGGTATGAACCGTTTGTAGCGGCAGAACTTCAGCAGCGAGAGGCACTGCACTATCCACCTTACGGACGCCTGGTACTATTTCGGATCAGTGGAGGAAACGCGATCGCGGTGCAGAAAGCCGCAGAGCGCGTGGCGGCAGAATTATCGCACTCAGAAGAGTATGAGGTGTTGGGACCTGCTCCTGCCACCATTCTGAGAGTCGCTCAACGCTATCGATGGCAGATTTTGCTCAAGTTTCCGGCTGCCGATGTTTCTGGATTACCCGACTTGGCTCACCTGCGATCGCTCTGTGGTTCTACCGTCAGCCTCACAATTGATGTTGATCCGATGAATCTCATGTGAGCTTTGCTTCGGGTAAAATTAGCATCGCATCACCAAAGGAGTAGAAGCGGTATCCTTGAGCGATCGCATCTTGATAAAGTGCCAACAGTCGTTCCCGTCCAATCAATCCACTCACCAGCATTAATAAGCTTGATTTTGGCAAGTGAAAATTGGTAATTAGTCCGTCTACAACGCGCCACTGATAGCCGGGGTAGATGAACAAATTTGTTTTGCCGTAATAGGGGCGGAGTTCACCCGATTGAGACGCGCCTTCGAGCGATCGCACCGCCGTTGTGCCCACGGCGATAATTCGTCCTCCCTTCGCTTTGGTTTGCCGAACTTGCTCCACCGTCTCTTCTGGAACTTCAATCCATTCTCCATGCATCTGATGGTGGCGGATGTCTTCGACTTCCACAGGGCGAAACGTGCCAACGCCGACATGCAGCGTCACAAAGGCGCGTTGAATTCCTTTAGCATCAAGGCGCTCGAATAACTCCGACGTGAAATGTAACCCAGCCGTTGGAGCCGCGACTGCACCCAAGCGATCGGCATAGATCGTTTGATACTGTTCAGGCTGGGAGTCAGCCTGGGTAATGTAGGGTGGAAGCGGGAGTTGACCAAACTGCTCAACCACTTCTAGCAGCGATCGCCCATCCGACACCTCAAATTGCAAAATTCTACCTCGGGTCGCTTCATCGCTTGCCACAACTGAAGCAGTGAGATGGACATCTGTTTCCTGGTGAGAGGCAAACACAATTTGGCTCCCTGGCTTCAGGCGTCTACCGGGTTTAACCAACGCCAACCATTGATTGCGCTGCTGTTCCTCTAGAAGAAGAATTTCTACAGCGGTACCCGTTGTTTTTTGACCAAAAAGACGTGCCGGAATCACACGGGTGTTGTTAAATACTAGAAGGTCGCCTGACCTGAGGAGATTGGGCAGATCGCAAAAAACCTGATGGCAATGCTGTTGCTGATCTTGCACCACGAGGAGACGTGACTGATCTCTAGGCGTGATGGGAGATTGAGCAATTTGTTTCTCTGGCAAAAAATAGTCGTAACTGGCAAGTAACTGGTCAGCATCCACAGAAGGTTCCTTCACAGCAACATCCCAATTAAATCATGAGCGGTTGTTCAGTGATGATGAGCCGGAATGCGGGTTCATCGTTTACTGCATTTTATCGACGTGGATATGGGTGAGGTTCCCCATAGGATATCGGGTGCTTCTCCCCTACCGGAAACTCGAGGTTAGCCCGAACATAGGAGGTGTAGCATTTGCTTGGGTAAGGACAGTTCTATGGAATATCTCTACTATTTGGCGAATGCCAGTCTCACCCTGAGAATCGTTGAGTTTCTCCACGGAAGAACTCAACTGCCCGTCAGCTATATGACTGTCATTCACCAAATCGACGGTTGGGTCGTTAGAGTCAAGATGGATCACGCGCTTGATGCGGATCAAGACGGCGATTTTCAGGCGTTTATGAAAGAGTTGGGCATTCCTTATCAGCCAGGGATTCGGATTCAAATGGTGCTCTGGGGACTTGAAACAGGCCAGTCTCCAGTCGAAGTGATGCAACGCTATCAGGTTGCGGTAGTGTCTCACGGAATGCCGGATAGCGTTGAAATCGAGGAGTTTCGTCAACAGTTTGTGCAGGGGTTGGGCTACTGTCCTGAAACTCTTGCCTAGAAATTCTTAACTTATCTGGTTTAGAGTTGTGTGAATGCGTTAGGAACGTAAGTTTGCAGGGTGAGTTCGTGCCCTGCGACGACCTGACTAAACTGAGAACTCCTCCTCACAGACTGCTTTGATGGAGACCTCTGGCGTTTGACGATCGCGACATCAAAGCGGCACGGATAATCTACAAGGTGAGGATATTTCACCAGAAACGATTGTGCTGTTTTCCAAAGTTTTGCTTGCTTTGCAGGCGTGACTGCTAGCAATCCATCCTCATCCCAACTTCCCTGACTGCGGGTTTTTACCTCTACAAATGCAATCAGGGAATTTTCTTTGGGCAGTTGTGCGACGAGATCGAGTTCTCCAAAGCGGCACGTCCAGCGTTGGTGCAAAATTTGCCAGCCGTGCGATCGTAGCCACGTGGCGACAAACGCTTCGCCTAAGAGCCCTAAGTTAGCTTGATCAGAAGGTGTAGGGGAGTCCACATCAGGTACGATCAAAAATGGAATTTTGAGACGCAATGATTGTGAGACGCACTGTGAGGCGAGGATCAGAACGATTCACTACGCCAAGTGTATTCGCGCTCTGTCTCAAACATTCCCAAATATGAGTGCTAATCACCCTTTTGGTTTGACTTATCGAAAATGAGTTGTAGAAACGCTGTCTTGCTCTCGCGTGCTTCGTCGATCTTTAAACGCTTTACCCTGCTCCAAAAGATGCGGAGTGCGGTTCCTACGCTGTTGCACTTTGCGCTAATCGCGCTAATGTTGGCGGTGACGTTTGGAGGACTTTCTGCCCCTGCCTTGGCAGAAGATTTCAACAAGGCATTTTTGATTGGTAAAGATTTTTCAGGACAGGTGCTGACCGATTCAAGTTTTACAAAATCAAATCTTCGGGATGCGAATTTTAGTCATACCGATCTTCGAGGCGTGAGCTTTTTTGGAGCGAATTTAGAGCGAATCAATCTTGAAGGTGCAAATTTGAGTAACAGCACCTTGGACGCAGCACGGCTAACGAATGCCAATTTAACCAATGCCATCTTGGAAGGAGCCTTTGCGTTTAACGCGAAGTTCGACGGCGCAACGATCGACGGGGCAGATTTTACCGATGTTCAGGTCAGACCCGATGCGTTAGTCGTACTCTGTGACATCGCCAGGGGAACGAATCCTACGACGGGGCGCAATACCCGCGAGACGCTGTTCTGCGATTAATAAGATTAGACCTTTAATGTACCGATCGCGCTAGAACTTTGAATCACGCTCTCGTAGCAGAGACACTTCTACTAACCCAAGTTGCGAGTTAGAAGCAGGAGCAGGGTAAAACCAATAAAATCTCTCC
>NZ_JCACCM010000152.1:0-11357 GCF_059501405.1 Myxacorys sp. | reverse complement strand
AATAGGGGTGCTTCCTATCCTACTTTCTCTACTCTCACAATGAATTAACCCTGCCCTTTCTCTTCTCCCTACGAGAATCTTTTGTAGGGAGAAGAGAACATGGATGAAACAACTTCTCTCACACAATAAACATTGACGTTTCATACAACGTTTGATACCGCTTTTCCTGCCCCATTGAAGTTTTCTGCCAATCTTTCAGAGCGACAATGACAATGCATCGCCGTACCCTTGAAAAAGACTTTACAGCCGTGCAAGGGCGATTGCTGAAGGTAACTCTCTTGCACAGTGCGATCGCCAGTGCCTGCACAGTGATAGTGATTGCACTCATTGAACCATCCGGGATCACTTATTCAGGCGCATCGTTTCTCCTTGGACTCCCCTTAGCCTTTTTCTATTCCCGCACCTTAAGAGTTGTCTCAGACATTGTCGTCATCCACCACGCCCGAAAAAAGGAAGAAGCCTTAAGGGGTGGCAAAAAAGTGATTGACGCGACTAACGTCAAGCTATAAAGCTAGGCTGCGAATTAGACGTGACCTCTCTTTCTCCATCTGTATGATAATTTAAACCAGATATAGGGTAGCAGGGCTGTTTTATTGTCGTTAGAAGATATCTAGAAGCCCTAATCTCTCGTTTGTGAGATTCAAAACATTCAAGAACGCCGAACGAGAGAATCAAGCGTCCAGATTTCTGTTTCCGACAATAAAACAACCCTGGATATAGGGTAGAGCTTTGTAGCGGGTAAGATGACATCGCAAAAATGGGCATCTTCATCGAATCTCAGCATGCTGAAAGAGTTAAGACCCCACAAAGATAATCGTCAAATTTTGACTCGTAACCTGACTCCACTGCTCCCCGTAACAATCCCCAGTTGCTTTAAGTTGGGCGCAGTTTGGCCCACCATATCTATGAAGATTCTAACCATAGCAGATGACCCCGCTGTCGCCCAAGCCTTACAACTCCTAAGCACTGACTATAACTACGCTGTAGATATTGCGCTGGACGGCGAAGCCGGATTGCAGTTGGCAGAAACCTTTGACTATGACCTCATCTTGTTAGATGAGATTCTGCCTAAGCTGGATAAGATTCGTTTATACCAGGTCTTACGAGCTAAGAAATCTCAGAGCTCTATTTTGCTGTTGACGAGGCAAGAAAAAGGGCACCAAAAGGCAATTCTCCCAAAGAGAGGCTGCGTCAACGCTCCCAATGCTAGATCTCATGATTGTGTCGTTAAACCCTTTGATACCGAGGAATTGATTGCACGGGTGCAGGCATTGTTGCAAGGAAGTCGCTCAACCAACCCATCTGTCTTAACGTGGGGACGATTATCCCTTGATCCGAGTCGTCGTAAAGTGACCTACGATAGCCAGTTACTTCCTGTAACACCCAAGGAGTATGCCATTCTAGAATTATTCTTGCGAAGCCCCCAGCAAGCATTGAGTCCCCCAGCAATTCTGGATCAAGTCTGGACTTCATTGGAAGCTCCAGGAGAAAAGGCAGTTCGAGTTTATATCAAGGAATTACGGCAAAAACTAACCACTGTTGGTGCCCCTAAAGATTTCATCAAAACCAGACGCAGGCTTGGCTATCATTTAAATTCTCTCTATTCGTCATCGCTGGTTCCCCAAATGGTCGATGCGTTAACCGCGCCCCAACTAGCAGAACTGGATGCAGCCAAGAAGGAACTCCAAACCACAGTAGAGCAATTGCGATCGACTCAGGTAGCGTTGCAGCAAAAAAATCAGGAATTGGAGATTGCCCATCAAATCATTGAGCAAGACCAACAGCAATTGAAAGCTTTGCGTGAGGAACTGGAACTGCAGGTAGTAGAGCGATGCACCAAAGCAGCTCTGCGTGAGTCGGAGGACAAATATTGCACCTTGTTCAATTCAATTGACGAAGGATTAATTCTCTGCGATGTGATTTTTGACGAGAATGGCTGCCCGATCGATATCTTCTATGTGGAGGCAAACGCTGCCGCTACAAGAATGACTGGACAAGAACTCAAGGGACGGCGAATCAGCGATCTCAGCCCCAACTTTGAACCCGAATGGCTTGAAATTTGGGGTCGCGTGGCTCGCACCGGGGAAGCCGTTCGCATGGAGTTACCTGCTGCTCCCCTTAACACCTGGTACGAGTTCCACGTCTTTAAACCGGACGCTGCAAACAATCAAAGGGTTGTAGTGATTTACAAAGATATCAGCGATCGTAAACAAGCAGAACTAGAGTTGCGGGAGAGTAGAGAACAATTTCGAGTCTTGTCCGACATTAGTCCAGTCGGGATTTTCCGGAATGATCTCCAAGGAATATGTACCTATGCCAATGCCAAAACCCTAGAAATTACCGGGCTTTCTCTAGAGCAAAACTTAGGGGACGGATGGGGGAAATATTTACACCCCGACGATCGCGACTGGATGTATGCCGCATGGTTAGATTTTGTAGCGCAAACCAAACTTGGTCATCACCCGACGTACCAAGTTGAACATCGATATCTCTATGAGGATGGCTCCCTCAAGTGGGTCTTTGCTCAAGCCGTGCCTGAGTACAATGCTCAGGGCAGGCTCGTGGGGTTCGTTGGTTCGGTCGTTGACATCAGTGAACGCAAGCAACTGGAGATGAAGCTGCAGGCGCTCAATCTGGCAAAGGATGACTTCCTAAGTATGGTGTCCCATGAGCTACGGACTCCACTCGCAAGCATCAAGTTGACCAGCGAGTTACTGGAATTGGCTCTGGGTCAGTACCTGTCCAATCTATCCAACCCGGTAGAGGAGCTCAGCATGGAGGGTAGGACGGGGAACGTTACAACCCTGATCAATCGGGTTCCTCGTTATTTAAGCATTTTGAAGGCGGAATGTAGCCGGGAGTTGAGCCTGGTCAATAACCTGCTGGAGCTGCAACACTTAGAGCTGGGAGAGGTGACTCCAATTTGGGGAGAAATGAATCTCTCGCAATGGCTTCCGGCGATCGTTTCATCCTATCAGGAGCGGGCAGTTGATCGGAGTTTAACCCTTCACCTGCAGATGCCAGGGTCCTTACCGTCCTTGGTCTCGGATGAAGAGAAGCTCACTAGCATCGTGCGGGAGCTGCTGACCAATGCTTGTAAATATGCCCCACCTGGTGGGGTGATTACTGTCGAGGTCACGCAGATGAGTGAGCGGTTGCAACTGTCAGTGAGCAATACGGGGCAAGCCATTCCCCCTGATGCGTTGCCCCATCTGTTTGATAAATTTTATCGCATTCCTGGGAGAGATCGCTGGAAGCAGGGAGGAACAGGGCTGGGGTTAACCCTGGTTAAACAGCAGGTGGAGTCACTGGGTGGTTGCATTCAGGTCGGCAGTGATGCGGAGCGGACAGTGTTCACGGTAGAGTTACCGACCAGTCTTTGATTGGGGATGAGAGAGTTGATCGATAATCAGGAGACTGACAAGAGGAAAAAGAGGAATAGAGTAACTCTATCTCTCCTAAAATCGGGCTTTTTCATTCTACTGAAACAAGATATATCCGCGATATGCCATTTGCCTTAGCAACTTCTACCGTTTTGATCACCCCTTGTCCATTATGACGCTGTGCGATTTAATCCACTGCCAGCCGTCCCTACGGAGAACGCAGTGACATCAATGCCACACACAGCCTTGATAAGCTCATCGGTTGTCATTTCCATGATATCTCCAAGATAGGGCTTAATTCCGGCATCCCTCAGGTCGTCCGCTTGCTCGGGTTTATGATGAAGACCGCTTACTGTATGTCCTGCCGCAATGAGAATTGGTCCGAGCCTAAAACAAACTCCTCCAATGACACCTATGATGAATACGTTGCTCATTTTGTTAAAAAATCAAAACTGTATTTGGACCGTTTAGCGAATGAATAGGCTAACGGGTTAATACCGTTGGCGAATATACTACGCGGCACGAGATCGTCAGCAAACTCAAGGGTTTTGGAATGCTGATGCGATTCAAGCGATCGTTGAAGAAATATTATCGCAAGCGTTGCGCATGTGTAGTCTAAGGCAGTGCCGCTATATTGGTCTTGCCAAAGCTCGTCTTCAGATGCTGAGTGCGATCGCTCTGAATGTTTTTCGAGCTATTGCTTGGCTCAATGACATTCCACTTGCCAGAACTCGTTAATCTCGCTTCGCTCTTTTAGCTCCATCCCCAGCCTAATATTTGCAAGGCTGTAGAGTCTATTCGCCACAGTATCCGTTGCTAAAACTAAGCCTTCCTCACCATTCGAGGAAAAGAAAGAATTACTTCCGTCGTTTCCTTTTCTTTAGAAATCTTTGATGATGCGGTTTCTGTGGTGGCGTTTGCGGACTTTGATTCAGCGCTAAGATATTGCCGTGCTGGGGGTTAAAGCTGATTGGAGCATTAAACGACAGCCGAAACGGTTCGTTCGGCGATGGCGGCAGATCGGGTACTGGCGAAGGCGCAGCAGAAATCTCCCCTGGCTTTTGGGGTGGCTCTTCGTTGAGTTGTAATTCGCTCTTTATAAGCTCTTTTTCAACCCACTTTGCTAAATCCAGTTTGTTACGCTCATAAGGCTCGATTAATGGCACTGTATCTCTGCCCGTCCAGCGTTTAGGCAGACTAAAATCGACCCACAACGCCCGCATTTTGGTGAGCTTACCCCCAAGGTCCACCCAGGCCAATCCTTTTTCAGATTGGAGGCCGTATTTTAATTCATCAGGCGGTACAAAATCTTCTTCTTCCTGAAAGGTGCTTTCCGTATAAGAACGGCCTGACTGACGTTTGGCAGTCGCATCAAACAAAGGAGTTGTAGCAGAGCTAGCACTTCCTTTTGACTTGGAGTGGCTTACCGTTTTCTTATCAACTGTTGTCTTTCCTAACCATTCTGATAACTCATTTGCCGTTTTATTATCGCCAATTCGCATGACAACTTGTAAGTTGACATTAGCAATCACTCGGTCATAGAACTCAGCACTTAATCCCATCACTCGATCGCTTAAACCAGCTGTAGATTGGGCTCCAAATAACAGAGCAAATCGTCCTTTGCGAGCCAGTTCAAATAAATTGGCCCACGTCGGTGAAAAGGTCGAAGCTCCTTCATCAACCATGACAAGATGCGGATCCTCAAGGCGCTCCTCATCATTTGACGTGATTTCTCCGATCGAAACTTCTAAATCTTCTCTAAACACTTTTAGCATGCGCGCTGCCCCCTCACTCTCTTCTAATCGAGGCATCATGAAATAGATTAGCTTTCCCTGCTTGATCGCCGTTGTCAGGCATAAATCAGAATGCGCCGCGCAAAAAAGGTCTCCCGCATCTCCAGCGGCAATCGAATGGAGTTCAGAGGCAATGCCTCGTACATTGTCGGTGAGCTTTTGAATATCCAAACCACCCTTAGGCGTGCGGTAGGTACTGGCAAAGTGAGCCAGATCTAAGAGCGCATCGGTGGCATTGACCGATTGCAGCATTGCCTTGAGGTGAGGATAGGCGATCGCAAATGACCCTAAGGCAGCAGCGACATCTTCAATTGACCACGAGAGCCCTATGCTATCGAGCGCTCGCACGATGCGAAACACGGCATCAGCAGCCAGGCGATCATAGTGCTTGGCACTACTCGCATCCGCAATGGGTGGTAGCCCTGCTCGCAGCAGTTTTCGGGCTTTCACATCGGCTCGTTGAGATGTGGCGACAAAATTATAGGAGTGAAGCGGATTGAGCGGATCAATGATGATCAGATCCTCAATGCGCCCCGTGAGATGAGCCATGTAAATGATGTGTGCTAAGGTGCCAGAATCACGTTTAGCATCAATAAAGGTTGACCCACTCGCTCGGCCTCGAAGCATTTGTTGCATCAGCAATGATTCAAGCCACAGCGTTTTCCCTACGCCCGTTTTGGCGAACACAGCGGCATGGGTACACAGCCCATCATCTGAGACCCATAGTGGCGCTCCAGTTTCTAGCTCAAAGCCAATGAGGTAGCGATCTAAAATTTTCTTCCCGGCTTCTCGCGTCTCGAGTAAGGCTTTAGCAAAGCAGTCGCGCTGTGGAGGAGCGCCAAGTACTTTCTTGCCACTCCTTAAGGCTTCTTCCTGCCTTCGCGCTTGGTGGATGACGACAATGTCTGAGACAACCTTTAAGGTGCGGCAATAGACAAAGAGTAAGGGCAGTCCCAGGAGAAACGATACGCTTGAATGAACGATCCTGGATGGTCCAATGAGTGCAATCGCTATCGCCGTACAGACTGTGGCGATTGCACCTTGGAGGAGAGTCACCTTCAGCAATCGCCCTTGCACGGTTGTAAAGTCTTTTTCAAAGTTACGGTGATGCATTATTGCTTTCATACCCACCCACTCTCTACAAAAGATTCTCGTACGCTCTCGTATCGCGTTGATTGGTGACGAACGACACTGCACAAATAAGAAACGCTATGTTCGCTTGCTCCAGTAGTTGTGCTAGGAGAGCCCTGTTACCGATTGAGCCAACATGGCAGCTTCCTATTTAGGAACATTCCCATGTAGCAACAGCGTGGAGCGAGGATTCTAAAAAAACTTGTATCACCAGCGGTGCAAAGAAGTGATGATGATTGCTAACTTTGATGCAATCGCATCAATCATTTTTAGGTGAACAGATCATGCAAGGAAAGGTATTAAAAACCATTAAAACAATCCTATGATGAATTGCTCCTTGCACGACCAACCCGGTTAGTACTCAGATGGAAGTAGTAAAACGCCTTCCTGGAAGTACAATCGAATCGAACTTAGTGGGAAATCAGTCCAGGGAATGGATTGAGTGATCGCGACATCATTAGAATCTCGCTCACACGTCAACGTGGCACTGCGATCGTCATGCACCTGAAGGGTCCAAAATTGAATCTCTTGCAGCATGACATCTTCACGAATGCACTGTTCCCTCTGCCAACTAAAAATAGCGTCAATCAACCAATAGGCACACCCACACTGAGCAACGTATTGAACGCCTTCGGTGTAGTGATAGCGAAACAAACCGTGTCGATAGAGAACCCCGCTGCCAGTAAACTGAGCCAGGTCTGATTCCCGTAAAGTCTGTTGTGACATAGGAGTAATTCAAGTGGAGGACATCCACGCCAAGAACCCGCACTCAAACCATGAGCTAAGTCCTTGCATGGTCTCTTCACCCACACGAAGCACTGAAATCAAAACAACTACCCATATTGAATTTCGCTGCCACTTTATTGCTTTATAGGGGCAAAATCAAACCAAATGCGTGAACAATGCTGTCCTCAATTGCATTGATGTTTGGAAGACCCCTGACACAGCCACAAAGCAGTCACTCGCACCCAGCCGATGCTCATGGGCGTAGCTGCAAAGTAGCCCACAAGGCACGGGCAGCAGCACAATCTACTTTCTGCTCCGACTGAAGCCAGTCCAGATAATGCTTGCGATGAAATACGACTAAATAGGCGTCAAACCCTGATGCATTCAATAAAGTGACCGTGCGATTTATCAGTCCCCTGTGAACTGTAACGGTCTTGAGTAAGGCTGCATCATCAGCATGATGAAAGAAATCCTCTTCAGTCGCATACGTTAGTAGTGCAATTGTGTGAGAAGAAGCGTTAATTGCATGCTTGACATATTGATTGCAAGCGATTGATAGCATCTGATGTAGATGAATGATTTGATCTGCGATTAACTTTGGAACGAATCGCTTTTCTTGTAACCAATCTAAGATGTTGCTTTGGTCAACATTGAGGTAATCACTCAGTGCTTCAATGGTAAGGTGATTTTGCCTGAGGATGTCTTTTAATTTCTTGGGTGCCATTCATTGTGTTGTATCAGAGCAGAGGCTTCTTTTTCTACTCTTTTTTGTCGGAACTACAAAGATCTACTTGCGCTCCAGCCGCCCAGAGCGTCGCATTGATTCCCAGAGAATTTGGGCTAATTTTTGTTCGAACAGAGCCACTTGAAGCGGAGCGTTCTTAGGCGGTTTTTCCAAAGCGCGAACCAGCGGACTCATCTTGCCAAAATCCCCTTCTGCATGTTCTAGCAAAATCAATAAGGCTCGGAGAATGTAGCTGAACGTATTGGGTTCTCCACTTAAACGGTAGGCGAAATCTTGCCATTTCTTTCGCTCTGAGTTTGTACACCGAACCCGGATCTCGCTGCACATCGTCTCTCGTCGTTCTCCCATCGAAATCTCAGGCTGAGGGCCTGTGATTGCATCGGTCTCGTTTTGTGAACCTCCTCGAATTAATCGGAGGAGGTTGCAGAATCGCCTCCTGTAAGAGCAAATTCTGAACCTATGGCGGTATCGAGTAGTGTCTCTATGTTTTGATCAACAGTTGGGAGCAATACTCGTCGTAACCTTGATCCAACGGGATTGTAGTTAGAATCCAGCACAGAGACTCGCTTAGCCATTGCCGACCTCCTGAGTTGGAGCGGATATGAACTGCGGCGCAGGGAAGAATCTCTCTATCTTTGCTTCAAAATCTTGCGCCATTTCTCGGAAATACTGGGTAATCATGTGATCCGGATGCGTTTCAAAAATAGACTTCTGCTGCGTCTGCGCGGTGGGGACAATTGTGGAACGCTGAATCGTCGGTTTTAGCAGATAGTCTTTGAATTCTTTACTGACATAATGGATGAGTTCTTTGCTCAGCCGAGTTCTAACATCTACGGCCCCGATCGCTAATCCAACGAGCTTTAAATGGGGATTGCCATAGCGTCTGACTTCTTCGATATCATGTAAGGCTTCTTGTAATCCCTGAATTGCCAGCCCTTCAGGAATGGCGACTAATAAGAAACCGTCAGCGGCTTTATAAGCTGCCACAATCGGAAGCGGTGCCGAAGGTGGCGTATCCAGGAAAATATAGTCGTAGTGCCCACGAAGTTTTTTGATCACAGGCTTCAGTACATCGTGAAGCGGCGTGTCATCGAACTTTGACTTCTTCATCCGAAGGCGCTCTTCAAGCTCTTCAAGCTTGCGGGAGCCCGTGAGAAGATGAAGATTTTCCGGCAACGTATTGCCCTCATCCTCGTGAGTGACAATCACCGCTAGTGGGTCTTCATCTCCCATAAGAACTTCAAAGGTACCCAGATAAGCGCGTGGGTCAATACCCAAATGCTTCGTTGAGCCTGCATTCACATCCAGGTCAATGATCAGCACTGTTCTGCCTCGCTCTGCTAGCGCATAGGCAAGTTGCACGGCCATCGTGGTCTTCCCCACTCCCCCTTTTTGGTTGCCGATGCCGATTGCCAGCGTTCGAGGGCAGCGATTCATACACTGTTTCCAAAAAAGATAGAAAAATAAAGGGCTGCATCAAGTCATGATGTTCCTACGTTCCTACGTAGGAACGTAGGAATGTCGTTACAGAAAATCTCTCAAATTAATCCCTTTTAGACAAGACAAAAAAGATGTCAAAAGCAGAAAAAATCAAGCTCTGCAAAGCTCTAGTCAGCGCAATCAAATTGCTGGATGTTCCTACGTAGGAACGTAGTGGCGTAGGAACGTAGTGGCGTAGCGACATTGTGAAGGTCACTGAGGCGATCGCTAAGGCTCACACTCTTATATTGCGAATTATTTAGCGCTGTTATCGAATGATGATACGGCCCTCTCATCCATTGATGCTGAAAGCCTTCTTGAGATCACACGCAGGCCTGAGACTCCCCACAAACAGTGATGAAGCAAAGAAAGCACTGCGGGGTTGAAAGTAACTTGTGAGGGAAAAAAGAGGCTCTCGCACTTGAAACACCATTCACTGATTCTGAACGGCGATGAAAGAGCCAAAAAAGAATTCCTGAAGCTTGGGAGTCAATTCCGCCACAGAAGAGGCAAATGTCGCAAACTACTGCTGCTTCTGTACTGTTTTAAGGTTCGGAATCAAACCTTCACTATCGGTTTTAGTCAGATTAAAGCTGTCTACTTCGTTCGTCAAGAGTTTTTGCTCTAACAGGTTTTGTGCGTGTTGATTCTCGATCTCCAGTCTTTGGAGTAATCAAGATGCATCTCACCCAGTCCCAATCCCCAATCTCATCTATTGAAGGTGGATATCACCTTCTGTCACAGGCAACGCTAACTAACGTCTTAAGCGCACTGATTGAGCAAAAAATCTCTTATCGAGCAGCTCGAGTGTTCTTTTCCTGTTGTTCGATGCGCTCAGTTCGTGAGGCCGTGGCTCGTTTCAAACGTAGTAAGAACGAAAAACCAAGCCCTGTTTATTTTCGGATTGATGAGATCCGGCAGCGAATTGGTACTCAATCTGAAAGACTGATTCGTGCTGACTTAAAGCAACTTGAGACAAACGGGCTCCTCTCTTTTTCTGAAGATGCCATTACGATCGCTTCTGTTCCGCTCACGTTCACTCAACGACTCTTAGAACGGCTTGGTCAATCGATGCGGCGGCTCATTCCGGTCCCCCGCCGCATGTTGGAGTTTTTGGCTCAGTGTCCCTGCCCATCGCTACTTCGCGGCATCCTTGTCTACCTGTTAAGAGGACTCTCCATTCGTCAGGGGGCCATCAATACCTGTGGTTCAGTCAAATCTTCTTGGGTCGCTCAGGTTGCCGACATTAGCCTTCGGGCGGCTAAATCCGTTCGCGCTCGCCTGATTCAAATGGGATGGCTTTCCAAAGATGTAGGTTCAACTCAGCGCAAGCTCAATTCGACAGGTGCCTACTTTCGCATCAATACCACCTGGAAGCCCATAGCTCCAGAAGGGCTTAAATCTATGAATAACGTTATTCATAGCGATCGTGAATTCGCACCCCTGCCGTGCAAAAAGACCTGTGAATTTGCACCCCCAATAGAAGACTTAAAAACTTCTAATAAGAATCTTAAAGACCAAAAGCTCCTTAAACCGTCTGGTGTTTATCAACAGGCTGAATCAAAGCCTACCCTTTGCAATGTCCGAACCCTAGA
Organism: Myxacorys sp.; assembly: GCF_059501405.1. Classification (NCBI taxonomy): domain Bacteria; kingdom Bacillati; phylum Cyanobacteriota; class Cyanophyceae; order Leptolyngbyales; family Leptolyngbyaceae; genus Myxacorys; species Myxacorys sp. The sequence continues at coordinate 505 of NZ_JCACCM010000152.1, read as the reverse complement.
TCTTCGAGAGTTCTATCGGTGTGAAGCCCTGTATTGGCAAGCCGTCAAAGCCAGGTGGATCGACCACTCTGAAGCCAATGTCCTCAATTGGATTAGTGCAGCCGTGCGAGCTCGAGAAGCCGCGAGTAAAGCCGGCGGTGATGCTGTTAGGATTTTCGTCGCTATCGTTCGGCGCAAGCTTTGGAATACGATTACCGGGGTGCAAGAAGACTACGCTCGACAGACCTTAGCCCGGTTTCAAGCAATGCAGCCAGAACTCTATAGGCGTCTATGAATAACGTTATTCATAATCCTGTGCTCAAAGGGTGCCCCGTATTCTTGACACCTTTAGAGCAACCTTTCTGCGTGTGCCCCGTTTAGGCTTATAGTCTGTAGTGATCTGTGGGAGGGACCTACTAGCCGAGTCACTCGTTTTATGAATAACGTTATTCATGAAGTACTTTTTTAAGCGCAGGGTTGTTTCATTGTCAGGATAGGAAAACTAAACTGGTCGTGTCGTGATTCG
>NZ_JCACCM010000151.1:0-11778 GCF_059501405.1 Myxacorys sp. | reverse complement strand
GCATTCCGGGCACTGCAGAGAATCACCTTATCCATCTCTCCATTATGCAACGCCGGCTATCGCTTATTGTGCTGTTGCCGCAGAAAATGGACGGAAACGCAAATCGTTTTTCCAGCCATAGCGCTTCACTTCACCCGAGGCGTAGGCTTAATCGGAGTGCGCAAGTTGAATATTTGCGCTTAAGAGAGGTAATGACGGGATTACATGAGCAAAAGATCGCGAACTGGGTAGAACCAGGACAATTTTTTACTTCAGGGTTAAAGGGTTAAGTTGACATACCATTATTTCTGCATGAAAACTTTTGAAAAATTCGGTGCAGGTAATTCGCTGCCGTAATATTCTTGCAAAGTAAACGCATCAACCTGAATTGCATCCAATCGCGCAGATTCTGCTGCCCGAATCAGTTCAGCCTCCGCATCAGAAATTATTTCAGCGTTGAGTGCCAAGGCAATTAAGTCCTCTAGTTTGCCTGGAGGCAATTGACCCGCGCGGCTCGCTGTCATCACTGTTTTAACGAGATGCTCAGCTTGATTAGAAAGCGTTAAAGCTTGCTCTAGTCGTCCTAAAGCTTCATCAGGATGAGTCGGAACGTAAATGCCAGAGGTTAAGCGATCGCGCCCTTCTCCAGGAATTTGCAGTGCTTGTGCAACCTGACTTCCAAGCTGATCGGACGGAAGACCACCGAACGGATTCAATCTTACAAAGCTCAGGAGCAGGGGAATGGGTAAATTACCCAAGATGCCTTCTAACGCTTGCTGAATTTGCGCAAAACTATATTGCATTGCCCAATGCACGAAAATGAGATCTTCTGGCTTACATCCTTCAGCTTCAAATCGCCGTAGCGTTGCAGTTCCCAGATACATCCATGACACCCAATCTGCTAATCTTCCTGTAAGTTTCTCGTGTCGCTTCAGTGAGCCTCCAAACCCTAACAGCATCAGGTCTGTGAGAAAAGCAAAGGTTGTAGATGCCCAAGCTAGTTTTTGATAGTAGCGAGCGGTTGGACTGATGGCTACCCGTGCTAGATGACCACGAGACAAGCCTAGTAGAACCGTTCGGAAACCGTTTCTCACAATCAATCCAATGTGATTCCATAACACTTGATCGAATGCGATCGCATCGTTTGCTTCAATCGCCTTTACTTCCTCGTAGAGATAAGGATGACACCGAATCACCCCTTGCCCAAAGATCATCAATGTTCGCGTCAGAATATTGGAACCTTCAACGGTAATCGGAATCGGCATTGCGGTGTAGAAGTTCGCAAGTAGATTCCTCGGTCCACGAGAGATGCCTGAACCACCTAGAATATCCATGCCATCGTTGACGAGTTTTCGGGTGATTTCAGTGAATTGATATTTAGCGATCGCAGAGACCACCGCAGGTTTTTCACCTTGATCCACGGCGCTAGCCGTATAGATCCGAGCCGCATCCAGGAGATACGTGAGTCCGCCAATTCGGGCTAACGGTTCTTCAATGCCCTCAAATCGACCGATTGATAAGCCAAATTGTTTTCTAACTTTGGCATGGGCACCTGTTACTCGGGCAACTAACTTAGCAACGCCAGTACAACTTGCTGGAAAACTAATGCCTCGTCCTGCCGCTAAACTTTGCATGAGCATTTTCCAGCCTTGTCCGGCTTGTTCTACGCCTCCAATAATTTGATCGACCGAAACAACAACATCACGTCCTTCCACTGGAGAATTGTAAAACGGTACGCCCATTGGGTCATGACGTTTGCCTAAGATCAGGCCAGGTGTGTTGGATGGAACGAGTACACAGGTAATGCCAACGTCTTCGCCTTTGCCCAATAGATTCTCTGGATCAGATAGCTTGACTGCGAGCCCGATTAGAGTTGCGATCGCGCCTAGTGTAATGTAGCGTTTTCGGAAGTTTAACCTCAGATATAGCTTTCCGTCTTCTCCTCGAAACACAATCCCTTTAGATGTAATACTTGCCGCATCTGATCCAGCCGTGGGTTCAGTCAAGGCAAAACAAGGAATTTCTTCTCCCCGTGCAAGTCGTGGCAAGTAGTGATCTTTTTGTGCTTCAGTACCGTAATGGAGTAATAGCTTAGCTGGGCCTAGCGAGTTTGTAACACCGACCGTTGCGGTGTGGATAAACGATCGCGAGGCAAGTTTCATCATCACACTGCTGTAGGCAAGGTTCGAGAATCCCAAGCCATCGTATTGGGTTGGAATCATCATGCCGAAGAATCGTTCCTGTTTGAGATAACGCCACACATCCGCAGGTAAATCTTTGCGGCGATGGATTTCCCAATCTGTCGCCATGCGACAAACTTGCTCCACAGGACCATCCAGAAAAGTTTGCAATTCAGGCGACACGGCTGGATAAGGTTCGTGATTGATGCGGTTGAAGTTAGGCACACCTGAGAAGAATTCTCCTTCGACCCAAACTGTTCCAGCGTTAATAGCGGCGCGTTCTGTTTCAGAAATTTTCGGCGGTTGGATGACCTGCATCAGTGGCGCAGTCAACAGGTTCCGACGCAACCAAGGGACGTTAAGAATGAGCGCAACACTGCCATAAATTGCCCAGAGCCAGAAGGACGCTTGTACTGTTAGCAGTACACTCGCACCATACAACGACCAAAGCCATAATGGTGCGCCAAAATATCCCAATAGCAATAGACCCATGATCAGAATCGTCAATGATAAGAAAATCATGATGAGACTCCTTACATCATCAGGTTCTCAAACACAGCAGCGGCACCCATCCCACCGCCGACACACATCGTCGCCAACCCATATCGCACCCCCCGACGCTTCATCTCATGCAACAACGTTGCTGTTACTCTGGCTCCGGTGCAACCTAATGGATGTCCTAATGCGATCGCACCTCCATTCACATTCACGATTTCCTCATTGAGTCCTAGCTTACGGATTACGGCTAACGATTGCGCTGCAAATGCCTCATTCAACTCAATCAATCCGATATCGTCTAAACTGAGTCCGACTTGATGTAAAACCTTTGGAACAGCGGCAACAGGACCAATTCCCATAATTTCCGGGGGCACGCCTGCAACTGCAAATCCTAGCAGCCGTCCTAATGGCTGCAGCTTGAATTCTTTCAGTTTGGCTTCGCTCACCAGAATGGTTGCCGCCGCACCATCTGAGGTTTGAGAAGAATTCCCTGCTGTCACGCTGCCGCCAACTCTGAACACAGCAGGTAAATGAGCTAGCGCCTCCAAACTTGTATCTGTTCGAGGCCCTTCATCAGTTTGTAGAATCGTTTCTACAGGTTGCGGTTTGCCATCGAGATACAGCGTTTCGTGAAGGTTGACTCGGATCAGTTCATCATTGAATCGTCCAGCTTGGGTAGCCGCGATCGCGCGTTGATGCGATCGCAAGGCAAATGCATCTTGATCTGCCCGAGAGATCTCATACAGGTGCGCCACATTTTCAGCGGTCATTCCCATCGTGCAATAGACTTTTGGCGTTTCGGCAATCAATTCTGGATTGGGCAACAGATCATGCCCGCCCATTGGAATCAGACTCATCGATTCGGCACCACCCGCAATCATAACGTCCGATTGTCCAGTGGCGATCGCTTGATTGGCGAGGGCGATCGCTTGCAGTCCCGAGGCGCAAAATCGGTTCACCGTAGCGCCTGCAACAGAATCTGGCAATCCTGCCCGTTGAGCAATTACCCGTCCTAAATTAAATCCCTGTTCCGCTTCAGGAAACGCACATCCAAACACCACATCATCAACGTCATTTGGATCGAGATCTGGAACTCGTTCAAGCGCAGCTTCCACGGCGGTCGCGCCCAGATTATCCGAGCGCATATTCCGAAGTTTTCCGCGTGGTGCTTTCGCGATCGCAGTTCTAACACTACTCACAATGTAAGCATTTTGCATCATCATGGCTTTACCCTCAATTCCGTAGCGGCTTTTTCGTTTTCAGCATGTGTACAATTCGATCTTGGGTCTTCGGTTGGCTCAAGAGGGGCAAGAAGGATTCGCGTTCTAGTTGCAGTAAATAATCTTCAGAAACCAAAGCAGGGGCAGAAAGTTCTCCGCCTGTCATCACATAAGCGAGACGGGTTGCAAGATAGCGATCGTACTCACTGGCAAATCCGCATTGCTGGAAGACGTAAGCGATTTGTTCCAACACCGCTCTACCTGGACGACCCAGCACCATAATGGAATCGTTCTTAGGGGGAGGAACGTAACCAATCTGATCGAGGTGTAACACCTCGGCTTTGGCAATTTCTAATCGCCGCTCTCCACTCATGAGAATCCGCGTATCACAGGGCAAGAATCCCAGTTCTTTGGCTTCGTAAGCACTCGTTGAAACTTTGGCAGTTGCGATCGTTTCAAACGCCGTTCTCAAGAAAGGCTGAATATGACTAGTGGAGTCCGTTGCAGCCCGTTCAGCCGCGCGGCTAACCATTCGCATAATTCCGCCTGCGCCGGGAATCAATCCAACGCCGACCTCGACTAAGCCAATGTACGTTTCAGCAGCAGCAACCACCTGCGGACACGCCATCACCAATTCACATCCGCCACCCAACACACGCCCTTGAATTGCAGCAACAATGGGCTTCGGGAAGTAGCGAATGCGCTGTAGAAGCGATTGAAATTCCACAATTAGGGTTGCGATCGCATCAAAATTCCCGGTCTGTGCCATCATTGCCATTTCTGCTAGATTTGCCCCTCCCGAGAAATGAGCGCTGTCGTTTCCAATCACTAAGCCTTTGTAATCCCTAGTCTCTAGAATTTCTAAAACACTAGCGAAACCTTCTAAAACCTTGTTGCTTAATGTGTTTCCTTTAGAACGGAATTCGTATAACAGAACTCCATCACCCACATCTAACAAAGCAGCTTCAGAATTCTGCCAAATTGGTTGTTTAGAAGTTGCTGGAGTCGTTTCATAAAATGGCTTTTGTACCCATTCAGGCACCGTCATGTTAGCGGCTTTCATATCGGCTAACACGGTTTCAAATCCCAGCGCATTCCAGAGTTCAAAAGGCCCGATTTCCCAGCCAAAGCCCCAGCGCATCGCGCGATCGATATCTTGAGGATTGTCAGCAATTTCAGGAATTCGATGGGCGCTGTAATTCAGCATCGCTAATGTAGTTTGACGGAAAAAATCGCCTGCACGTCCAGGAACTTGATACAAGGACTGGATGCGCTCGCGCAAAGGCAAGGTTTCAAATTGCTTAATTTCCTCTAAATCCAACGGCTGAGCAGGTTCATAGGCAAACGTTTTCGGATTCACAGACAAAATTTGAGATTTTTGTTTTTTGTAGAATCCTTGTCCACTTTTCGCGCCGAGCGTTCCCGTTGCAACCATCTTACGCAGCACGTCAGGAACTCGAAAAACATCGCGGTGCTCATCTTCTGGGGCAGCTTGATAAAGATGATCCGCAACATACATCAGCGTATCTAGCCCGACTAAATCTACTGTCCGAAACGTTGCCGATTTAGGTCTACCGATTAGGGTTCCAGTTAAGGTATCAATTTCTTCAATCGAATAGCCTTGTTCTGTCCATGCTTTTATGCCCAGCAGAGTGACAAACATACCAATCCGATTCGCAATGAAGTTGGGAGTATCTTTGGCAATCACAACGCCTTTGCCTAGATACAACTCGCCAAACCATTTCATTCGATTGAGCACATCTGGATCAGTGTCTTGAGTAGGAATCAGTTCCAGCAGTTTAAGATAGCGAGGTGGATTAAAGAAATGAGTGCCTAAAAAGCGCTGACGAAAAGAATCTGAGCGGCCTTGAGCAACCAAATGAATTGGTAAGCCACTAGTGTTTGTCGAAACAATCGTCTCAGGTTGAATGATTGCTTCTAAGCGTTGCATTAACTGTTGCTTAATCTGTAAATTCTCAACAACGGCCTCAATCACCCAATCGACTCCGCTCAGCCGATCAAAATGCTCATCGAAGTTGCCTAGAGTGACCCGTCGAGCCGTTTTCTCTGTAAAAAAGATCGGCGGGGACAGTTTGAGGGCTTTTTTAAAGGCCGTTTCAACGAGATCATTCTTTCGCCCAGTAGTAGCAGCGACATCGAGTAGGTGAACTGTTAAACCTGCATTGGCGAGATGTGCGGCGATTTGGCTTCCCATTACGCCAGCACCTAGAACAGCAACAGTTCGGAATGGCTTCAGCATAATTCTAAAATCCTCCCTTCAATGAGGTCGTTAATTGAGGATTGAGAGGTTAATTGAGAATTGAGAGATTGAGAGATTGAGCAAAGGTTGGACAAGCTTTAGTGGGAATGATTGGACATTCTATTTCTTGAAGATCAAACTCTGACGAATCTTGTGGCGTTGTTCTATCTCCAGTGTATAAGAGACTGATCTCCTTAGCCAATACGCTTGCGATCTCATGACGATTAATAGATTCATTAGAACTTAGGAGCCGAAATCGTTTCACGCTTGCCCAATAAGGCTGATGACAATTCGCCTCATCGACGATCGCTTGATACAACGACAGCACACACGGATGCTTCAGCAAAGCCTCTTCTGGTAAGCCCAGTTTCAACTCCCGCAAAGCCCCAATATCTGGAACAATGAGTGCTCCACAAAACTTCTGATCTGCACCCACCACGATCGCTTGTTTGACCAACGGCGAATCCTCCAATCGAGCCTCAATCGGCTGAGGTGCAACATACTTTCCCGTTGAAAGCTTGAAGAGGGCTTTCTTCAGTCCTGTAATTTGCAGAAACCCATCCTTCGTTAAAGCACCTAAATCGCCTGTATGCAGCCAGCCTTGCTCGTCGATCGCCGCCTCAGTTGCTGCTGGATTTTTGTAGTAACCCGGAGTGACGTAAGCCCCTCGAACGAGGATTTCGTGATCGGGCGCGATCGCAACCTCTACTCCTTCAATCAAGCGTCCAACTGACCCAGCCCGATTGGCGCGATCGCGATTACAACAGACCACTGCACTCGCCTGCGTCAATCCATAGCCCTGAAAAATCTCAACGCCTGCTGCGGCAAACACATTTGCTAATTCCGGCTTTAAGGCTGCACCTCCACAGAGCAAATATTTCAGACGATTCCCAAATAGCGATCGCCACGGCGACCACACGAATCGATCTGCAAGTTTGAGCAACAGTGCATAAATTCCCCAAGTTGGATATCCTAGCTTATACCGTTTGGCAAGCCATAACGCTAAGGCAAACGCCAGTCGCGATCTCTTGGACGGTAAGTTATTCGCTTGCTCTAGCGTTTTACTGTAGATTTTTTCTAAGAGTAAGGGAACCGAAGCGAAAATGGTTGGTTTAACTTCTTTAAGATGTTTTAGAACACGATTAGGATTAGAAAAGTAAATCGTGTGACCATAGTAGATGTGACCATAGATTAAGCATCGTGCAAACACATGGGTTAAGGGCAGAAACGAAAGCGCAATTTCCTGCATTCCCCATTGCAGTCGAGATAGACTTCCAAATGCTGCTAAGGCATTCCCTGAAAGATTTTCATGGGTTAGCATGACGCCCAGCAACTGTCCATCTGTTCCAGGCACATAAACGAGTGTGGCTAGATCATGGGGGGAAAGTGCTGCTCGCAGAGCATCAACCTGACTTGCAGAATGCTGAGCTTGTCCTGCGGCTCTGACGTGATCCAATGAATAAATTTTGTGCGGATGCGTGACCGAATTGGCTGGAGCTTCCACCAAGATAATATGCTCAAGATTTGAAGCTTGGTCTAGATAAGGTAGAACCTGTTGTAGCACTTCTAAATTGGCAACAATGAAGGCTTTTGCCTCACTGTGTTGTAAGACAAAAACAATATTTTCCAACGTTTGAGTTAAGTCAATCGGCACATCGACTAACCCTGCTAACAGGCAACTCATATCTGCGATCGCAAAGTTCACATCACTCCGAATCAACAATGCAACACGATCACCCCGCTCCAACCCCAAATTCAGCAATCCTAACGCTAATGCCTCAGTCTTAGCTTGGAACGCCGAGTTTGAGAGCGATCGCCATCCTGCTTCTATAGATTGATTGAAGGCAGCAGTATTTGGGCGGAGGCGACAAGCTTCATCTAGCAACGCAGGTAATGTATGCTCCAATGGAGAAACCCGAATCCTTTGCTCAAGTTGATGAATTCTTTTGGCACTAAACATCGTTCGTAAGAAGAATAGTGATTCTTCTCCTCCGTAGGTGAGTTAGGCTTCATTGATAAATGGCTGACAAGTCTCTGCACCAATTAAGTGTCTTTCTAACCAGTCTTCTAAATCCGAAAACACTTCCTCGTAATCGGAATCAACATAAAGATCATGGTAGTTGCCCGGATATTCGCGATGCTCTTTATCCGGGAAGATGACTCGTTGAAAAAATGCTCGACTGCCTTCGGGTAACGTAACGCGATCGCTACTTCCATGCATAATTAACAGCGGAATCTGCAGCTCAGAAGCATGGCTATAAATCCAGCGAACGGTTGCAAAATACTCGGTGGCTAGACGAGCACTACCGTATTCGTGGCGTAGTGGATCGACTAAATAGGAGGCGGCAATTTGCGGATCGCGCGATCCTAGATTGGTGGGAATCTTGAGCTTCAGACTAAATCGAGGTGCAATCCGAGAGAGAAGCCGCCCGATTGTTAGCCTCACTGGAGAAATATTAACCTTGCCCAGAGCAGGGGCTGTAGCGATTAATCCCTGGATTTCGTGGGGCGATCGCAGGACATAATCCAGCACGATCGTTCCGCCTAAACTATGTCCCCACAGGATCATCGGGCAACTGGTTCGCTGAGTCCGCACAAAGCGTAAAAAGAGGCGTAAGTCTTCTCGAAACTCCGCCCAAGCATTGATATATCCTCGTTGTCCAGTCGAACGTCCATGCCCCCGTAAATCGAGGGCATAGACCTCATAGCCTTGTGGCACCAAATACTCCACTGCATTTTGAAAGACACCGCTATGCCCGCCCAGGCCATGCACCAGTGTCACGACGGCCTGACTCGGTTCTTCGGGGTGCCAACTTTGGTAATAGAGCGTTGTCCCTTTCAATCCTTGAAGGGTTCCTTCTCGATGCTTCATAGTTTTTTTCCTTATTGCACAGTTCGCTTTTCTTTTGTAGGTGAAGTGAAAAGCGATGAGGCGCGATCGCTAGTTACTAATGTTAGTAATTAGCGATGAATAGACTTTTCTTATTAAGAGAATACAAGAGCAATTAATTCCGGTAGATAAATTGCCTCAATAATTCAGCTTGAATGGCTGTAGCGTCGATTGCAGTTGGCTTTCTGCACTATCAACATTCCTCCAGATCGGTAGCAGAATCCTTATCTCACTTTAGTAAGTTTGAAAGCGAGCATCAAGTTTTTGAGTCAATTTTTAACAATCGAAATGAATAAGAAAGAAGTATTTTAGCGAAAGAATACTCTAAGTTTTCCTCGCCTTTTCTCATACACCAGAATCTACAGGACAGCAAAAAGTCTTTGATTCTAAGAGCATTAGTTCAAGTCTTAAAGTTTCGATTTGCATCTTTGTTCAGGAATTGCCCAGTGCCAAAGCGATCTCGACCAGTACCTCTCCTTGGCTTATTAAAAACGCTTTTAGGATTCCACGTTTAACTTTGCGATCGCCCAGTCAACGCTAAAGCAACGGTTCTACAGCAGTTCGATACGTCACAATGATGAGTAAGTCACAGAGCCAAACCTGAGGCAGATACTACGATCGGCTTTTTCAGCAGCGTGATCAACGCGGCAAAATAACTACAGTCGCGAGACGATGCATCTCAAGTTCCGCAAATCGAGAGCCTATTCGTGTAGTTCAAGGCTGTCTATCATCTCGCTACTTGTAGAAGCCTATGAATCGAATCGTTCGTTTTGCCGTGATGGTTTTCGTTACATCGTGTTGCATTGCCACTATCTTGTTTCAGACCGTGCAATCAGCAGCAACAATCAAGAATTCAGCGATTGAGTCTCCAACTCGTGTAGACGTTGCCCAAAACATTGATTTTGCGCAGCACTTTCGAGAGCTAGGGGTTGAAGGTTCAATTCTGATCTATGACTTGAACAACGATCGCATCTTTCAACACAACCCACAACGAAACACAACGGCTTTTTTACCTGCGTCCACCTTCAAGATCTTGAATTCTTTGATTGCTTTGGAAACAGGAGTTATTTCAAACGACATCGCGGTTCTAACGTGGGATGGAATTCAAAGAAAGCTGCCTGAATGGAACCGAGACTTGAACATGAGAGAGGCAATCAAGCTTTCTGCTTACTGGTTTTACCAAGTTTTAGCGCGTCGAGTGGGATATGACCAGATGCAGAAATGGGTCACTCAAGTGAAATACGGCAACCAAAAAATTGGCAGTCAGGATGATATTGATAAATTCTGGTTAGAGGGAGAACTGAGAATTACACCTCAAGAGCAGATTCAGTTTCTCCGTCGTTTTTACAATAATGAATTGCCCTTCTCCAAGCGATCGCTCTCGATGGTCAAAGACATGATGATTATGGAGCAAACCCCAGACTACACAATCAGAGGTAAGACAGGTTGGGTTGGTTTTGTGGGCGACGTAACACCGCAAATTGGTTGGTTAGTTGGTTACTTAGAAAAAGGTAAGAATGTTTACTTCTATGCCACTAACATCGATATTCGTAACAAGAAAGATCCATCTGCTCGAATGGAATTAACACGTCGTTGTTTCAAAGAGCTTGCTGTGCTGTAGTCAGTGAAGGTACTGGTAACAAGTAAAGCGAGTTGTTAGAGCGATCGCTTCTGCTAAAGTTCAGAGCGATCGCTTGTTGAACGATGAAGAAGATCGCTTCTTTTAGTATAAATAGACTGAATAGATAAAACTGAAAGTTTTCTGTCCATCTACCCATCTAAGATCTTAGGCAAAAACTTTCAGTCTAAATAGTCGTTAGCTGGCACAATTCGGTGCTGCATCATAGATGTATACCTTTACCCAAGTCACAACTATCCATGACTGATAGAACTCAGTACTTGTTGGAATTAGCAAAACGCAATGTCAAAGCGTACATCGCCAACCCAAAAACGAAAGCTGTCATGGTTACAGGCTCCGTCGCAGAAGGGCTATGCGATGAATACTCGGATTGCGATGTAATGCTTTATTACGACGAATTGCCTTCTGAAGAGGAGTTGCACCTTGCGCGCCAGCAAAATCAGGGTTCAGAGTTGATTGGGATTTTAGGCGATCGACGAAACGGTGCATTTGGGGAAAGTTTCCTGATGGACGGGATTGAATTTCAGTTTGCTCATGCGACGATCGCACAATGGGAAAAGGAAATGTCAACCGTCTTGGAGAGGTTTGACGTTCCATCTCCGATCGTGAAAATGCTGTATGGAACATTGATTGGCATTCCGTTATACGGCGAAGCGCTGATTCAGCAGTGGAAAGCCAAAGTCGCAAATTATCCGGATGGACTCGCGCAAACGATGGTCGAGCATTATCTCAAGTTTTTCGCAATTTGGGGAATGCAGGAAAAGCTTGCCAAACGGGACACGACGCTCTGGTACTACCAAATTCTGGTTGAATCAGCCCAAAATCTTCTCGGTGTGTTGTCTGGATTGAACCACCTATATTACTCAACATTTCAGTTCAAGCGAATGAGCAGATTTATTGAGCAAATGGAGATTGCCCCTGAAAATCTTGCCTCTCGTCTCGAAAACTTGTTTCGTCATGAAGCTCCTGTAGCGGTTAATGAACTTGAAGCATTGGTTCGAGAAACCGTAGAGCTTGTGAAGATTCATATGCCTCAAGTGGATACTTCAGCAGCAATCCCTGCTTGACTGACAAAACTAAGAAGCTGGAAAGCTAGTGAGGACGGTGAATTC
>NZ_JCACCM010000150.1:0-12302 GCF_059501405.1 Myxacorys sp. | reverse complement strand
ATTGTGTCGATGCCGCCTTCAGGCATTGTCCTAACGTACTCGCGTAGCGCTATACAAAAAATAATCGCTCAAATCCTTCAATGAGAATCTGAGCGATCGCATAGCGTCTGGCAGCACGCTTGCTGTTTTTACGCCGTTGTCACACAGCCGTGACTTGACAAGGTAAGGCTTACATCCCAGTTGCTGCAAAACCAGTCAACTTAACGGGTGTTACTCCATCTTTGACGCTACCCAGTAAGGTAGCCGCCCCTGATTGCAGATTGACAGAATATAGCGATGAGTTGGACGTGGCAAACGCAGAGTTCGTGTCGTTCTTAAAGGCAATATCAAAGCCGGCGCCCGCGGCAAAATCAACCCCTAACGAACCAACCAAGTTTTGGGTGCCGTTGTTGGGTGGGTCTTGAGTGAAGAGTTGGTCAGTCTCTGGATCGATGCCGTACAGCGTGGTCGAGGTCGTCCCTTTAAAGCTGTTGGTGTAGGCTGCTGCCACAATTGAGTCAGTGGCTCCGTTGAGGTTACCATCCGGCTGAATCCCATCCATCATCGGATTGCCATCCACGATCGCTCCAGTATCGGGATTGAGCCGTAGGTTCTGACCTGCATCACTGACGACTCGAATGCGATCGACAACCGGGTTGAAGTCAACGCCTAACGCCTTGCCGTCTAGTCCTACTGCAAACGTGCCAGTTCCTACCTGTGTAGCCATGCCGGTAGCCACATCAATTGTATAGAGGCGATCGCTGCTACCAACGCCAAATAGCTGACCTGTGTTGGGACGGAAATCAATACCCACGAGAGTTTCGTCGTATTGCAGTCCCTTGACATCGACTTTGGTGACATTGTTTAGGGCATTGGAATTGAAGAACACTAAATCACTGGAATCAGTTAGCCCCACAAACTCAGCTTTAGTGGGATCGGGCTTCACAATTGGGCTTCTTCCAGCAATGCCAACGAGGTCAACTGTTTTTTTCCCATCTTTGACGCTACCGAGTAAGGTAGCCGCCCCTGATTGCAGGTCGATCGAATATAGCGCTGAGTTAGACGTGGCAAAGGCAGAGTTCGTGCCGTTCTTGAAGACAATATCAAAGCCAGCACCCGCAGCAAAATCAACCCCTAACGAACCAACCAAGGTTTGAGTACCATTGTTAGGCGGATTCTGGATGAAGAGCTGGTCAGTCTCTGCATCAATACCGTATTGAACCGTGTTGGGAGTTCCTGTAAAGCTGTTGGTGTAGGCTGTTGCCACAATTGAGTCAGTGGCTCCGTTGAGGTTACCGTCCGGTTGGACTCCATCCATCATCATGTTGGCATCTACAACCGCTCCGGTGTCGGGATTGAGCCGCAAGTTTTGACCTTCATCACTCACAACTCGAATGCGATCGACAACCGGGTTAAAGTCAACGCCTAATGCCTTGCTGTCTAGTCCTACTGCAAACGTGCCAGTTCCTACTTGAGTAGCCGCACCAGATTTAACATCAATTGTATAGAGGCGATCGCTGCTACCGACGCCAAATAGTTGACCTGTGTTGGGGCGAAAGTCAACGTCCACTAGACTCTCATCACGTTGTAGTCCCTTCACCTTTACGGTGGTAACATTGCTCAAATTGTCCGCATTAAAGAACGCTAGGTCATTTTTAGCCGTCAGCCCTACAAAATCAGCCGTGGTTGGATCAGGCTTAGAAGAATCCTTCTTTAAGGATCTGAGCAACCGTTTGAGTGTGTTCTCAGACAAGTCTACCTTTGAGGCAGACAAAAACTGGCTGATTGGATCGCGAATCGTTCCATTGTCTTGTACTCCAATACGACTGAGCGCTTGATCCAACTGATTGAGGATTTTGTCGGTGTTGTAGGAAGTCATTTCAGGCATGGTTGAGCTAGGACAATAACGGTACGCTACCCACAGCAAATCGGATGTGTGCAATATAAGCAGCGTTACAGATCTTCTTATGATCTATGTGATCCATTTAGCTTTGTCTTGCCGGGTCTGCTGTTCCTTGATTTCAAGGAACAGGAAGCTTCCGTTTTTTAGGCGCATCCGTCGCTAGGAGACATCAGTTCTAAAACGAGGAACATCAGGATCGCGATCGTTAGTTACTCTCGGCTGGATGCACTCTCAAGCAGTGGAATCTCTTCAATCTCGGGTAGTTCTTCTAGCGTTAGGCGGAGTTGACTCGAACCTGACAAGAGTTTGAGCAGTTTGGGTTTGGGATCGTGGAGCAGATAGATCAAGCGATCGCTGATTTGCCATTCAGTTTCGGCGGTAAACACTTGCAAGACGCGATCGCGCTCTATCAAGAGCGGCAACACGCTCCCCGCATCAACCAACGCGCGTAAATGAGCTTGCTGAAATTCTAATCCTTCTTCTCGAAAGGTCGTTTCTCCTAGTTTGATATCTCCACTCGTTAAATACTCATTCCACGTTTTTAGCAGCAATTGAGGCGTAAACGCTTGCTGAACTTTGGGTAATACTGTCACCTGAGCGTCGCCTGGGAAGACGGCTAAGACTCGCGGCGGCGCAAACTCTTCTACCGCCCGCTGCGCCACTACCGCATTCACCTCGCCGTTATTGGTCATCGCGAGAAAGGTTCCGCTTGTGGCGAGGTTCGCTTCTTCTAACACTTCGGTATCTAAGGCACTGCTGACGAATGGTTTGATATTAGAGTCTAGATTTTCTGGAAACGAATCTGGATCGGTATCAATCAGCGAAACGGATTCTCCTCGTTCTAGAAACAGCCGTGCGATCAGCAAACTCAAGGGACTGCATCCCACGATGACGATTCCTGTTGTTTCTTTGGAGGTGATTTGTAGCAGATCTGCGATCGCTTGTGCTGAGATTGACTGAAGCACGACGGTTAAGATAATCGTTAGGAAGACAAGCGCTTTAATCGAATCGCCGCCGTTGATGCCACGCTGCGCCAGTACAATGGCAAACAGCGACGCCACAGAAGCCGCAATAATGCCTCTGGGTGCAATCCAACTTAAGAAAATCTTTTGACGCCAGTTGAGGTCACTATTCCACGTACAGATCCAAACGCTGAGGGGACGAACAATAAACATCAGCGCTAGAACGGTCAATAAACCACCCCAGCCCAAGGCCAGAATTCCTGCGATCGACAAATCGGCTGACAGCAAAATAAACAGGACTGACGTGGCTAAGACCGTCAACTGACCTTTGAACCGCTTTAACAATCGTTCTTCTGGCAGCGCAGAGGCTCTGAGCACAACGCCAGACACAACTGTTGCCATTAACCCTGCTTCACTGCGAATCGTTTGAGCTAAGCCAAAGAAGCCCCACAAACTCGCCAATACAACTAAGTTTTTAAGATCTTCAGACAAAAACTTGGCGCGTTTGACAATGACTCCTAGCAGTCCACCTCCGATCGCACCAATGCCGCCTCCGACGCCGAGCCGAATCACTAAGTCGCTGCCAATATTTAACGGGCTGGGATTATCGGTTAGCAAAACGTTGAGAACAACCACTGCCAAAATTGCGCCAACCGGATCGATAAACACGCCCTCGCCTTCGAGTAAGGTGGCGACTTGCCGATCGACTTTTACGTGTCTTAGCAGAGAATTGATCACCACGGGGCCTGTGACGACGACCAGCGACCCGTAGAGAAACGCGATCGACCAAGGGAACTCACTTAACCAGTGGGCTGCCATGCCTGCCCCGATCATCGTCAACAGCGTGCCAACCGTAACTAAGTTTCTCAAGCTATCTGAAACCCGCCCTAATTCCCGTAGCTGTAGATTAAATCCCCCTTCAAACAGGATGACGGCAACGAGCAGCGAGACCATCACTTCTAGCCCAACGCCTAGCTGATCGGGGTGGAGCCAGCCTAGAACGCTAGGCCCCAGGACGATGCCAATGATCAGCAAGAACACAATGCCAGGAACCTGAACGAGTTCTGCAATCACCTGTGCCGCGATTCCCGCAATAACGGTAATTACGATTTGTAAGGTGATGGTTAGGGATGAATCCATAAAGGGGGAGACGAAAGGACGCCTTTCGGCAACGCTAAAGCAGGCAGAGCGCAACACAGATGAAACTGCCCGTGTCAGTCTCTCAAACCTGCTAACTGCCCTCGAAGATTAGGACAATTTACAACCTACCATTACTGTAATTCTTAATTTGCACTTCGTAGTTGAGTGTAATGGTCAGCACTATTCTTTGAGCTTGGCAAGGTCAATTTCTCTGAACTGATAGAAGCTAACCCTTTAGGAACGCTGCAAAGCGATTTGTAGGCTCAAATGCTCCTCCTCAATCCAATAGGCTCCCCATCCTATACTCCTGACTAAGATTTGAGCAACAAATAGTAAAGCTGTCCCGTGGAATTCACGAGTCCCGCTTTGTTGCCAGCTTGCTCTCCAGTCCCCATAAACACATCGACTCGACCCGCGCCTTTAATCGCTCCTCCGGTGTCTTGATCTAAGACATAGCGGTTGACTGATCGTTGCTCTAATTGGCGTTGGGCATTGAAAACGGGCAGTTGAGTTTGAACGAGGGCTAAGGCTCCGGGTGGCATCAGGGCTTTGTCGGTGGCGATCGAGCGTTCTGCTGTTACCGGAACGCCCAAACTTCCAAGGGCAGGTGCGCCTCCAGTATCGCGGAAGAAGACGAAGCGCCTGTTGCGCGGCAGATAGACGTTGAGATCGGCAGGATGCTGTTTGAAATAGTTGATGACGTTGGGAAGCTGTAAGTCTTCGAGGCGGAGTTTGCCGTCTTTGACGAGTTCGCGTCCAATCCCGGTGTAGGGTAAGTCAGTAAGTCCAGCGACTCCAATGGTCATGGTCCTGCCATCGGTGAGGGTTAGGCGGGCGGAGCCTTGCACTTGAACCAAGAAGGCTTCTAGACGATCGCGCATCCACACGAGTTCTGATCCTTTGAGCCGCCCCGTTTGTAAGCCGTCTTTTCCTTCTAGATCTTCTCGGGTGAGTTTGCCTTTCCAGGTGTCAAAGCTAGGAGGTAAGCGAAACAGCGGATAGCGGTACTCTGCGGTGCGGACTCGGCTAGCGGTATGAACAGGTTCAAAGTAGCCCGTGAAGCCGACAGTGCCTCGATTATCTTTGCCGACCGATTGATAGAGCGCAAATTCTTTCTGAACTGCTTTTTGGAGTTCTGCGGCAGAGCGAGATTTAAGCACGAGTTCTCGAAAGCGACGGAGACTGCGATCGACGCGATCGCGGCTCACTCCTTTAACGGGATACCGTCGATACGCTTCGACTGCTTTTGGCGTTTGGAGATAGCGTAAGCTCTGATCAATGCCTCGAATCAACGCTTGCCGATCTTGCAACACTTGCGAGTCTAAGCCAAAGTCTGCGCGCTTTGGCAAGGGTTGAAGAACAAGGGGCGGCAATGCTGGAGTGGGTTGTAGTTTGGGTGTCGCGGCTGGAGTGGGGTTAACGGTTGGGGTGGGGTTTGCTGGTGCGGCTTCTGTAGAAGCTTGCAGAGCGTTTTCTACAACGTTGCATGAGAGGCTAACTACCGTCCCGATCGCTAACCCTGCAATAAAAGACGCACCAGTGACCAATAAACGTTTCATAAGCAGCACAACCAAGCCGGACACTCGATTCGACAGGATTAGAGTATTCTAAGTTCCTTTGTCTCTCCGTTGCGCTAATTATGTGTCTCCGTTGCGCTAATAGCGATCGACACTTCCCGCAAACATTGGCTCGACTCGGATGCTCACGACTCGTGCGGGACGCACCACCATGTATTCACCCTGAATGTTTTTAATCGGTACGCTGATGAAGTCGTCGGATGTGGCTTTGGGAACGAGTTCTCCGCTGTACCATTTTTGAAAGTCTTGAATGGTGGCGAATCTGACTTCTTCGCGATGGCCACCTTCGAGCATGAGATGTACTGAAAATTCGCTGGGTGTTCTAGGCATGGTAAGTCTTCCGTAGCATGACCCCGTTAGTATGGGCACGAAGTCGGCGGAAGTAACTCGTTTTTTAGAGCAAGTCTCAGAAGTCTCGATTTTTGCTGAAGCGCTCTCGCCTCTATTTTCTCCAGCATCCAGAGCTAAAGAAATGTATTGGATATGCGCTCACTTAACTAGCTCCTCCTGTCCATAATCCATTTATGTACTTCCTTAGTTAGGCGAGTTGCTCGGTTATAGCTAGCACCTGGTCCTCGATTTGTACCATATGTATGGATACCAATAACTTGGATAGATGGAGTACCAGAACCAACTAAAACAGGTGATCCACTTTGCCCTTCATAAGTAGAAGCGTTGTGGAAAATCTGGGTTGTTGTGGAAATGCTTTGAATATCACCTTGAGCACGCCACTGTTTATCGCTAGAACCTCGACTGCGATATTTACTATCGTTCGGATAGCCTACTATTTCAATCTTCAGACCAGCCACGATATCAGGTACTTTCATTTCAAGTGGAGTAATCTTTCTACCATCAATGCCATCGATCTGTATAACTGCATAATCGTGTTCTTCAAGAGCGCTTCTTTCCCATTCAATTGGCACATCTAGACGCACAGATTTAAGTATTGGAAGAGAAGTTGCACGGTCCGGGAGAACCTCAACCCGCTTTGCCTTTCCCCTTAAGCTTTCTCCAAAAACACAATGGGCTGCTGTAACAATTGTTCTAGAGCTAACGAACCAACCAGTACCATATTCTGTAGGGGTGTCACTATTGTCATAAGCTATCAGTGAACAAATGGCAGACCAAGGATACTTTTCGGGAGAGTTCACAGGCTTAGCAGGATTCTCATCGAAAGGTGTTTCTACGCCTCTAGGTGGCTCTTTTGGTCGAATAAAAGCTGTAGTTGAAGGATCCTTTCTAGTGTCAGCTATCGCTTCAATATCAGGATGATCTGAATTTGGAGTGTGCATATCAGGATAAGAGCTATTCTGTGAGTTGCTCGACATTCTTTCTAGTTCCTCAGTTTTTACACAGTGGATATACAGGTTTCCCAAAACTTGTTACTCTTCTTTTTTCTCTTCAGTATTGGTAACCCGTCTATTCATCCTTACAAAACCAGTGTGGCTATAGAGGGTATCAGAAGCTTCAATTTCACCGCGAGGGTTAAAAAGAATATAGGTAACGGCGACTCCAGCACTATGACGTAGCTGAGTAAAGAAGAAATTTCTTTTAGTTTGCTGCGTTCCATTTGCTAATATATCTGTGGTATAGAGGATATGGCCCTCTCTGCCGCGCTCAGACAAAAAATTGCTAATTTTGTATCCTTTAACAAGGCTCGCGATCGCTCTTTTTCTTGTTTCTATGTCTGATGATGATAGAAGTTTCATCAACTCATCAGATTGAGCATTTAACGATGCTAGTTTATCCTTATCGCTAGGAGCTTCCAATTCTCGATTAGCTTGATTCTTTAAAGTAGATAATGCACGAACGCTCTCCAAAGCTTTCTGGATAGATGTTTTGTCCGATGTATAAAGCTCTGGATACAATACTTTCAAATTCTTTTTAGTTAGGCTTCCAGCTACCTGAGCTACTAGAGCGACTTTTGGAACATCTAAGTTCACCCCGGTAATAGTTATATCTGTTATGAAAGGAGTTAGAACTTCGATAATTGATTTTAAAGCAGCGATTGGCGTGTCCAACAATGTAAAGCTAGAGCCTTCTCCTGGATTCTCTTTATTTATTAATTCTGAATAATCTCGATTTAGTGTCTCTAGTAAACTATAGAAAGCATAATCCTTCAGAGAGTTCTCATCATAGATCAGCACATTTGAATTCGCTGGAATTCTAGTTAATATGCTTTTTGTCAAAGCTTGAGAAGCTTCTTTCAGCGATTGATAAGCAAGAATTTGGTTTTCAATCGGTTTTTCTCGCTCATCACCAGTAATATCAATCTTGCCT
Organism: Myxacorys sp.; assembly: GCF_059501405.1. Classification (NCBI taxonomy): domain Bacteria; kingdom Bacillati; phylum Cyanobacteriota; class Cyanophyceae; order Leptolyngbyales; family Leptolyngbyaceae; genus Myxacorys; species Myxacorys sp. Next base: position 4,461 of record NZ_JCACCM010000150.1, on the reverse strand, counting down.
TCAGATGCTTTCGGAGGGGTTAATCCTGTGGATGGCTGAGATGCTTGTGCTGAAGGTGCTTTAGTACTTCCAGCTTCTTGAGCATAAACGCTTGAAGAATAGCTTCCTATAGAAACAGTAAGAGCCGAGAAAATTGCGATAAAAGCTGGGTTCCGCATCAAAAATTACTCCTTTTTTGCATTAAAAAATCTAACAGAAATTCACCCAGACATGCGTTACATATCTGCGCTGGGTTATAGATGCTACCTGTCAAAGTAGCTTTCAACGTTAAAACTTGTAGCGTTATTTACAGGTATCTTCAGTTTTCTAGATCAATCTGAGTCAGAGCGACTTGCAAACGGTTAACTCAAATGAAGATTACCGTAGACTGCTTCTTGTACATAAAAATACTAGGTTCTACTTCAGAACGCTGTATTCTTAATTATTTCTTCTGAATAAGCTTTAATGTTGCACTGAGTTAATCGCACTACTGGGTGCACTACGGGCAGCAGCGATAGCTATCTCTCGGCAATCGAAAGAACAACTGTAAGCCCGAATCTCAGACCCATTTGGCGATAGAGGTATGGTCTATCACTATCTCTTAGAGACGTAAGGTGAGATGCTGGACGAGTTCGCAAAAGCCGTTGCCTTCGGGCAAAGTGGTGATGTAGGTGGGTTTATGAGTTAAGCGATCGCTGTATCTCAACAGATTTGCGACTCCAACAGAACGCGGAAAATATTGACTATTAAATAAGGTTTCGTCATTTGGGCTATCGCCAACGGTAATGATTTGCTCTAGTGAGACTTCTGGAAACTGTTGATTTAAGACTTGCAATAGTCCGTCTGCTTTGTTCTGTTGGATCGGCTTGATGTGGCATTGAACAGTGCTATAGGTAAAGCTCCAGCCTTGAGTTTGGCAAATTTCAGCCATTGTTTCTAATTCTGATGGGCTGATGCCTTCAATATCAAATGTCCAATCTGTTAGGCGAAATTGATTGTCGCTCGTCTCTTGAATTTTGGGAAATTGGGCTTTTAATGCTTTAAAGGTTTCAAACAGCTTGAGGCGATGCTGTTTTAGATCGGGAATCGGCGTGATTAGAAATTGAGATTCGCCTCTATAAAAGAGTCCGCCATTTTCTGCGATCGCACCCACGACCGGGAGATAAGCTGCGATCGCGTTTACCCATCCTGCGGATCGTCCGGTCACAATCAAAACCGAGATTCCAGCCTGCTTCAACCTTTGAAAGGCTTTCAGCACATCAGGTGTAAATTTATCTGCGATCGTTAATGTGCCATCCATATCAGTTGCAACTAGTCGAACCGCTTGTAAATCTGTGGCGTGGGAAAGAGAAAGTAGCGTCATGGGTTGGACATTCTAGACTTGCACCTAGCTTAAAGCGCAACGGAATCGATAGAGAATTTTCCTCGTTTGTTTTTCGTGTCTTTGGAATTGGGAACTCTTGAAGACGTGACAAGTTTAGCTGGCGATCGCAATGGCTTACCCAATGATTTTTGAAGCACTTTTAGCTCAAACGAGTAAAACGGTTACGACAAAACCTGCGGTGGCAGACGCTTCCAAACCGAACGGACAGCCCGTATGGATGGCAACATCGGGTGGCTTGTTTGTGCTATTGCTGGCGTTGGGAGCCGCATCTTATCTGCAAGCCAGCAAACTCAAAAAAGAAGTCAAGTTTGAGACGTTTAAAAACCGGGAACTGCAAAAGAAGCTGAAATATGCGGTTGAAACCATCAGTAAGATGGAGCGCAATCCTGACTTGATTCACTCGCGAGAGTTTAACCTCGACTATCTGAGAATGCGGATGTCAGAAGAGGTGTTCCACTTTGCGATCGTTAATCAAATCAAGATTCGGGTGAAGGACAAGATTACGATCGCGCTGCGTCCTGGTCAAGGCAACCAAAACGGAAATGATATTGGCATTGCCAGCACGGGGCGACAGGTGGATGAAATCTTTGATGTGATTTACAAAGCGGGAGATTCGGAGCAGTCTACTCGCGTCTTGTTCCGCATTCAAATCAAGATTCTGAAGTTGCCGACTCAACCCACTTCTGTGACGATTAATCAGATCATCGATTGTTTTGAAACGTTTCTCAGTCCGTCTCACGAAAATGAAACGTGGCAACCTGCGATTCAAGGACGCATTGCCAATATGCGGTGGGATCAGACTGCAAAGCCGACTCCGTTGCTGGTGTTGGAACAAACGCAAGAAGGCTCGAATGTTACGTTTAGAACAACTCGGATGGCGACTAAATAGTAGGAATTGTAGTAGGAATTCCCGTTTGTATCTTTGTTTAAAGGAATGTAGGGTCATCTAACGTTAAATTAGATGACCCTACATTCTTTTAAAGGCAAAAATCTTTTTGAATCCGCTATGTAAAACTCTAAAGAAATTTGTAAAGCGAGCGGTATGGTTTAAGCCAAAACTGGTTCAGTTGGTTGACCTTCTGTTGTGCCTTTGATGCGAGTTCTCATGCTTTTACGAACGCGATCGCTCGTGCGGACTCCGCCTGCCAGTTCGTATTGATGGCTATCTCGACCGTATTGAAGCGCAACGCCCAACAGCATTTGATCGGTCAAGGTATTCAATTGCTTTTCGAGATCGCTAAGTTCGTTTTTGGTGGAATCAATTAAAGCAAGTGCATCATTGTAGGTGTTCAATCGGGCGCGTACTTGATCGATCATCTGATTCAACTGGGGGATGTTACGATCGTTTCCAAAATCCATTGTGAGATCAATCGCTTTCAATCCGGCAATGCGAGATTCAGCTTTTGTTAGTACAGAAGAAGTTCGCTTTTTTCTAGCCACAGTAGACACCTGTATGTAATAGAACATCTCTAAATTAACTGAGTTGCTCTAATAGTTAGAGGCGCAGAATCCGCAGACTTTTTGTATTGCTTGGATGAAGACTTGTCGGTTTAGTCAGTATTTGTCCTTAAAAAATTACAAAAACAAGTTGATTAAGAACAGATCAATGTTGATCAAGAACAGATCAATGTTGATTAAGAACTGATCAATGTACTTTGATAACATAAGCAAAAGCGTTAGTTCTTACCGGATAAACATAGGTTATTAATGCAAGTTGTTTTGTTCTTATTGCAAGTTGTTTAGTTCTTAGTGAGATCGCACTAAGAACTAAACTATGTTGATCGAGAACTAAGGTTTCTCCTGCGATCGCTAGTCTGGAAGGACTGCGATCTCCGCTAGGGGGAAATAGAACTATCTTTGTTTCCTTCTGGCATTAGCGCTGCTACGATCGATGTAACCGTAGTTGGTAAACTTCAATAAGCACTATGCTTACCTTGAAGGAGGTAGAGCCTATGAAAACGTTAGAAGAAATTAAGCAATGGCTTGTGCAGCACAAGTCAGTGTTGCAGGAACAATATAAGGTCAGGGAGCTAGGCGTTTTCGGTTCCTACGTTCGGAAAGAGCAGACAGAAACTAGCGACGTTGATGTGCTAGTGGAATTTTCCGAGACACCGAGCTTGTTAAAGTTTGTCAATGTTAGAGAACTATCTCAGTGACAACCTGAGAGTCAAGGTCGATTTGGTGCATAAGGGCGGCTTAAAGCCTCGCATTGGAGAACGGATTTTGGCAGAGGTTGTCTATCTGTGACCAAGCGACAGGTGGAGGATTACTTACAGGATATTTTGGATGCTGTCGCTGCTATTGAGCAATTTACAACAGGCATTGAGTTTGCAGAGTTCTCACAAAACTTAGAAAAGGTGTTCGCGGTTTCTAGAGCGATCGAAATTAGATGAGCTACCAGAGCCAAAGGATATGCGCCCGTTTATCCTCAATTCTTAAATCTGCTTGACTCGATTGCTCAAATTCGATACGCTCACAAATTAAGTTGCCTTGCGTCCTTGCCGGGTCAACTAGACCACTTCCAAAGGCTGTTGCCTTAGTCGCCGCTCAAAGTTGCTACCAACAACTCTGAACGGCTAACCCCCAATGCTGATTGCCCAGCACGGGAGGCTAACACGGGATCATAGCATCCCCGAAGCCACCCTGTTTTACGCTGCACGCGGGGTGGCTTCAGTTTTTGGGATTTTTCCCATGAACAACAGGAGAAATCTCAAACATGAATTACAACAATTTGCGCGGCTTGCTCTCGAAAGAGGATCATCTTTCTTCTGAGGGTGAGAAGATTCGATTGCTTGCGATTGGTTCACGAGAAGGAGTGATCGAAACGATTCACACGTTGCACAGTCTTGGTTATGCCGAAGCTGGGATGTGGAGTCCGTTACTTCCTGCTCCTACTGATGGCGAGGTGATGAGTATTTTGACAAAACAGCGGTTCCTCTAGAGTTGCGCTCTGCGCTAATCAGCTTAGAGGCGCGATCGTGGATAGGCAACCATGTGCCTATCCAACTTGCTTAGAGCAGGGATGATAAAGATTTGCTGAAGGACTAGGTTCTGTTGACTTTTCACCGCAACCAGATCAAGGTGCAGGCAAAACAGAG